>CAYNDE010000480.1:0-1500 GCA_964395535.1 uncultured Pirellulales bacterium | reverse complement strand
CTCGATATCCATGCTGAAATCCGCACCCACGTCAAAAGGCGGGTCGATATAAATCAGCTTGATGCCGCCCTGGCGCTCAATCTCCTCGCGCATGGGGCCATTCTTCAGGCTGGAAAGAATAAGTTTGTTGTCGCCCCAGATAAGCTTGTTGGTCCAGCCCTTAAGCTGGCGGCCCCGGCTATCCAGTTCGGAGAAGCTCATCTGCAAACGGGTTTCCTTTTCAGCGCGGGGCTCGTCAACCTGCTCAATCACCTGAAAGGGCAGCACGATATTGCATACCTCGCTGGTCTTGCCGTTCCAGACCAGTTCCACCTCTCGCTTGTCCCCGAAAAGGAGAAAACGGTACTTATCCGGCAGGGGCTTGTCGGCTTCCAGATACCGGATGATTTCCTGTTGTTCCTGTTCAGTCAGTCTTGGCATAATTGTTCTCTTTTGTTAGAGTTTTATCCGCTGGCAACGTCAAATTTCCTGAATCTTAACATATGCACCTGGTGGATCAGTCTCCGATGTTTCTCTCTTCGATGCAACGACTTCAACAATCGCCCCGTCTTTGCCGGCAACATCGACTAAGACCGTCTTATTCAAGGCATCGAACAATCTTTTCATTAGGTTATCTAAATCGGGGCCGTAAGGATGATCAGCAGGATATTTGTTTGCGGGTAAGATAAACGCAATTTCAGCCCTACACTCGGAAGTAATTCTAGGAAGTTTTTGGGTAGCTTCAATTATTGCTTGAGACCACGCCTTCGTTCCATGTATATTTCCTCGATTTTTATTCTGGCAGTAAGGTTCGCCTGATATGAATACGCTAATTTCCATTGGTTCAACCTGATTCAAAAAGAAGTCCTTTTGGCTAGGCCGATTATACACCCCTTGTTGAATGTCAACAAGACACTACCCTTTTGGAGCCCCTCATTGAATTAACATGTCAGTAAGTCAGAAGTAACAATCTCACTTTCGGGGATATGCCGAGTTACCATTGCACATAACTGACATTCGTATGATCTCGCTAAATTGGATAGAAAATTAAAAATATTTCAACGAACTACCAGTACTATTTTCCCATTGTTATGCCCCGCGGTGTTGGCATAGAATAAACGTGCTAACTCAAAATCAGGAGTCGAAGATGGGCATACTCACAAGAGTCCTTAAAGCGGCATGGTCAGAGGCAAACAAGCCTGAAACATATGTCAAAGGCGATGAATTCGAGCACTACGTTCGTAAATGCCTGTTTACCAAAGAAGAATATGAGCTGGTGCATCAAACACATGATTACACAGCCAACAAAAATGATTTTGTGGAAACTTCGAAGGAACCGGATTTCAAATTCAGGTCAAGAAGAAGCGGCCGGGAATTCTTGGTTGAGGTGAAATACAGATCAGCACTTTATCAAGGGGCTGTCGAATGGTGCAAACCCTACCAGCTGAAGAGATACAAGGCAATGGATAAGGCTATGTCGGTATTTGTCGCTATCGGTGTAGGCGGACTTCCAGAGTCGCC
>CAYNDE010000479.1:0-1501 GCA_964395535.1 uncultured Pirellulales bacterium | reverse complement strand
GTACGTGTTTAGCCAGAAGTTTTTTGTGCGAAACATCCGATAATATAACTGATGGGTTCAAACCCATGAGATAGCACTGCGTTATCTCACGGGTTCAAACTACAGGCTGACGCATGGATGATCGCACAACGACAATTATAAACGAGCTTCGCAAAGAAAACCAATTACTACGCTCTGAAATCGCAAAATTAAATGAGCGTGTAGAAATGCTTGCCAAGCAAAACCGCCAGCTGCAGGAACAACTGGAGCAGGCCGAGCGTGCCGCTATGCGACAGGCAGCACCTTTTAGACGAGATGAACATGATAAGATACCGCCCCAGCAGCAAAAGCCGCCCGGCCAAAAGATCGGCCATAAAGGCTATTGCCGCAAGGAGCCGGAACATATTGATGAAACGATAGAAATGCCTTTGGACAATTGCCCCAAATGTAAAGGTCCTGTAACGGATGTCGAACGTATCGAGCAGGTCATCGAGGAGATACCGCCTGTGCGGCCCTATGTTACAAGGCTGATTACCTATCGGGGCAGATGTTCTGCGTGTGGTATTGTCTGGTCGAATCATCCATTGCAGACATCTTATGGTAAGGGCGCATCGAAGGTGCAGTTAGGGCCGCGTGCGTTAGCATTGGCGGCATGTCTTAACAAGTTTCATGGTTTGACTATGCGAAAGACCGCCAATGTTCTGCATGATTTGTGCGGTTTGCGTATAACGGCGGGCGGATTATCACAAGCTCTTTGCAGAGTAGCTTGGAAGGTTAAGGGATTGTACGATAAGTTGCGTGATGATATTCGTGCTTCGCCTGCTGTTTTTGCGGATGAGACCAGTTGGTACGTTGGCTCACCTGGTTGGTGGCTGTGGGTATTTACTAATGCCGATGGTACTGTATATCGCGTGGATAATAGCCGGGGCTCTAAGGTGGTTGAGGATGTTCTGGGCAAGGATTTTAAGGGGATGTTAGTAAGTGATTGTTTGTCCAGTTACGATCCACCTGACTATGCCAAGCATAAGTGCATTGCACACCACCTGCAGGCGATATCAAAAGCGATGAGGTTAGCTGGCACGGTGGATAAAAGTTATCTGAGCGACTGGCAGTTATTTTTTAGAGCGGTAATTATGCTTTATAAAATGCGTGAGACATTAACCAAAGAGGAGTTTTTCGACAAGCGTAATCGTATGGAGGTCTGGTGCGATGAGTTGCTTGGAAGAGTTAACAGTCAGCCTGGTGATGTAGCAGTGCGAAATCGATTGTCCAAGCAGCGAAAGTACCTGCTTGGGTGTCTGTATGAGCCTGCTGCGGAGCCAACGAATAATCGAGCAGAGCGTGCTTTAAGGCCGGCTGTGATAGCAAGGAAGTTATCGTGTGGTAACAGAACTGAGCGTGGTCGTGATTGTTGGCAGATATTATCGAGTATAGGTGTGACTTGCCATCAAAGAATGATCGACTTTGTAGATTACCTATCCCACCAGTTGCCGCTCAGCGCTTCTGCTGGCTAAACACGTAC
>CAYNDE010000478.1:0-1506 GCA_964395535.1 uncultured Pirellulales bacterium | reverse complement strand
AGGAGATGGAAAAAGAGCAGCTTGACCGCGCTATTGAGGACATTAGCCAGGAACTAGCCAGAAAGCCCGTCTATAAGGCTGAGACGGAGCAGGCGCAGGCGGGGCTGGCTCAGATTGACCAGCTTATAACCAGGCATGAATCAAAACTCAACAGCCTAAGGCAGAAAAAAGGGACTCTGGAAAACAAGAAGCAGCAACTTGCCCAGCTTGAGGAGCACATAGCCGCCACCAAAAGAGAATTAGAGCGCCGTGAGCAGGAAGTTACCCAGTACCAGGCGCGCATCAAAGAACACGAAGATCTCATCGCCCAGCGCTCGGATATAGAAGAGGGCTATGCTCAGCTCGCCGAAGCCCGTAAACAAAGCGAGGAGCTGAACCAGAAGCTGGGGTTACTGGTCAAGCTAAGGGAGAGAAAGGGCCAGCTGGAGATGGCCATCGAGCGGGCGCAGGCAAACCTGATTACCGAACACAAATTAGCCCAGAGCAAAATCACCGAGCTGGAGGCCAGGTCGGCAAAGCTTCCACAGCTAAGAACCGAGCTACAGCAGGCGGAAGCCCGGTTACACCAGCTGGCGGAACAGGAAGCGGAGCTAGGCCGGAAAAAGCAGGCCGGCCAGGAGCTGCGGAAGCAGCTAAACTATCTGGAGTCCGGCCAGACCCGCCTGGAAAAAGAGATAAAGGAGATAGAGGAAAAGCTCAATTTGCTCTCCCATCAGGAGGGAGCTACCTGCCCCCTGTGCGAAACCGAGGTGGGCGCAGACGGCTTACAACGGATTGAAGCCAAGTACACCACCGACCGGGACGGCAAAGCTAATTCCCTGAAATCAAAACAGACTGAACTGGCCAGCAAAAGAACAGAGCTTGAGGCACTGGAAGGCGAGATAGCCCCGCTGGAAACCAGGCTAAATCAGGCTAAAACCTCGGCGCAGAGCCGGGTCAGCCTCCTAAAGCAGGGCATTAACGAAGCCCAGGCCATAGAAAATCAGCTAAGCCAGGCAAAAGAGAGTATTAATGAAATCGAACAGCGCCTGGCCGGCAAGGACTTCGCCGCTACCGAGCAGGAGGCTTTAGCCCGGGTTGAGGAGGAAACAACACGTCTTGACTACAACTCAGAGCAACACGAGCAGGTGCGCCACCGCCTCACCGAGCTGGAGCAGTACGAAAACCCCAAGCGAAAACTGGAAGAAGCCGATAAGCTCTTGAGTCAGGAAAGAGAGGCGGCCCAAAAAGCCGGGGAGGCCAGTCGGGAGCTACGCCAGAGGCTGGAGGCTGACCATAAAAAAAGGCAAAGCTTGAACAAGGAACTGGAAGCCCTCCCCCAATTAACCAGCGACTTAATTCAGGCAGAGACGGAATACCAGACGCTGTCCGCCCGGCAAAAGCAAGCCCAGGAGCTAGCGTGGCAGGTGAAGTCAAAACTGGAGCGCTGTGCAGAACTGGAGGCACAACAGAAGGAAAAGGGTAAACTGCTGGGTGAAGCGTCACGGGAGGAGAAAATATATAAAG
>CAYNDE010000477.1:0-1508 GCA_964395535.1 uncultured Pirellulales bacterium | reverse complement strand
AGTTTTAGGCAGATATAAACTTACCGGTTGAAAGAAACTGAAAACAATAATATATTTTCATACCTGTAAGCATACAATAAAATGGTGTGTGAATAAAGATATAGTTTGCGTTTACGGAAAGACGCGAAAAAACGGGCAGGAGAAAGACAAAGATGGCTAAGACAAAAAAGTTACAAAAGGAAAGTAAGACAGACAGTAAAGAATCGGTTCTGCAGCGGGTGATAGCACAGATAGAAAAGCAATACGGCCAGGGAGCTATAATGCAGATGGATGAGCACAAATACGCCCGTATTGAGGGTATCAGCACGGGTTCATTATCGCTGGATATAGCTCTCGGCGGCAACGGCGTGCCCCGCGGCAGGGTCACAGAGCTGTTCGGGCCCGAATCGTCGGGCAAAACAACGCTGGCACTTCATATTATAGCCAACGCCCAGAAAAGCGGAGGTGTTGCGGCCTTTATCGATGCCGAGCACGCACTCGATACGACGTGGGCAAAGAGACTCGGCGTGGATGTAAACAGTCTGCTCGTCAGCCAGCCCGATACCGGCGAGCAGGCACTCGATATCACAGAGATGCTAATCAGGTCCAACTCGGTGGATGTTATTGTGATTGATTCCGTAGCAGCACTAACACCGAAAACCGAGCTCGAGGGTGAGATGGGCGCAAGCCACGTCGGCCTGCAGGCAAGGCTGATGAGCCAGGCAATGAGGAAACTTACCGGTATTATCAGCAAAAGCAAGACCTGCCTTATCTTTATCAACCAGATACGTATGAAGATAGGGGTGATGTTCGGCAATCCTGAGACCACGACCGGCGGCAGGGCATTGAAGTTCTACAGCTCGGTTCGGCTGGATATAAGAAGGGTCGGCAGCATAAAGGACGCTGTGAGCACTACAGGCAGCAGAGTCAGGACGCGCGTAGTGAAAAATAAGATTGCACCGCCCTTCCGCGACGCTGAGTTCGATATTATGTTCGATGGCGGAATAAGCTACGAAGGTGATTTAATCGACCTGGGCAGCACCTGCGGTGTTATAGAAAAAAGCGGTGCCTGGTTTAACTATGGCGATGCCAGACTCGGCCAGGGCAGAGAAAACGCCAAAAGCTATTTGAAAGACAATCCCGACCTCTGCGATGAGATAAAAAATAAGATATTGGCTGCTAAAGGCATAATTAAACCATAGAGCAGGAATAGAGATGATAAGTTCGAGCCGGATAAGAGAAGGATTCATAGATTTTTTTAAGCAAAAAGGCCATACCTTTGTGCCCAGCTCGCCTATAGTGCCAATCGGCGATGACAGTCTGCTTTTTGCCAACGCGGGGATGAACCAATTTAAGGACATCTTCCTTGGACTGGTCTCGCCGCAACACAGCAGAGTCGCCAATACACAGAAATGCCTTCGCGTCAGCGGCAAACACAACGATTTGGAAGAGGTCGGCAGAGACGGCTATCACCACACATTCTTTGAGATGCTCGGCAACTGGTCATTTGACGACTATTTCAAGGCTGA
>CAYNDE010000476.1:0-1515 GCA_964395535.1 uncultured Pirellulales bacterium | reverse complement strand
GGGAGAGAAACTTAGCAAGATGGTGATGTTTATAAGATTCTTTAATGTGCACGGCGAGGGACAATGGTACTATGCTGGTGACGGCGTGAAGCTCGGCGATGCATCGAAAGCGATTTTCTGGTATCAGCCGAAGGACTCAGAAATCTGGCGGGTAATTTACGGCGATTTATCTGTCAAGGATGTAAACGAAGAAGACTTGCCGTAATAAAAAAAGTAATTGACTGACATCGAAGCCGGGCGAAATCCTTCGACAATGCTCAGGATAAATAAGCCCGGCTTTTTTTATGCGCTTGAAAAAAAGAAAAACACATTATTTAATTGAAAAAACGCAGAGAACAAAGATTTATGATTTTTGTTGATTATATTTGTGGGGAACCTATAATTTTTCGTAAATGATAAAATTGAATATTTTGCGGAACAAAAGAGTTTTACGTTTTATACAGTATATATAATTATTATTGTCTGACTGAAAAAAATATATGCCTTGGTTACCGATATATATGAATCAGTCCGATCTTCGAGCACTCGTCTCGTGGCTAAACAACGAGAGCGATATTGCATTCATCGTGTCTGACGGCCACAAGAAATGGAAGGCCGTCCACGCAGTGGAATCTCCATGCGACCAGCGCTATTGTCTTTGGCATTCAGCCAGCGGTCCCCTATCACTACCTCGCAAATTCCTTCCCGACGGCACGGTGCGAGATCCTTGGAAGGGCTGGAAAGAAAAGCTGACGGGGGCAGATCCCACATGCCCGTATTTCGGTGTTGAACATCCTTGGATTTACTGGCTGAGCGCCAAGACAGAATCGGATCGAGAACCCAATGCCCTCGGTCTCTCGGCATTCGGGTGGATAGGGAACCGGTACGGGGCCATTGGAAATCCAGCTCCGCCTAAAACCAAGAAATGGTGGGAGCGTCTCAAGCGCTGGGTAAAAAAGCAAGCGGTACAAATCCCACGTGAAGGACCTATTGACGGAAGCAAAGCCGAGATTTGGGCTATGCCCGGAGCCCTTGAGGAAATCAAGGGTGGAAGAGCAAGAGACAACAATCCATAGAATAGCCAACAATTCCATGCAGATGACGCTAAATGGCGCGTATTATGGATTACGTTCCGGTGAATTCTGAGCAACTTGTTTCCTTGGTACTTGTGCGTAGGCAGGTAACTTCGGTTTTCTAACGGCAAATAATATTTTTGACTAATCAAAATAAGCATATATCACTCCCTAGCCAATTAGCCAGTCAACTAATTACCTAATCCTCTAATTAACTAATCCAATCCAATTCTTTTGAACATTTGATATTTGAATTTCACTATTGTTTAGGACTCAGATATTAGAAATCAGGATTTATTAAAATACGGGTCACGAGTCATGCTTATTCGCCGTAGCTTCTACCCTCCGTAGCAAAGCTACTAAGGAGAACGGGTCAGTGAAGGCGTAAGTGGCGAGTCACAAGTTTAATAAATTCTCGGCCGCGATGCTCGTAGTTGTCGAACATATCGTAACTTGCACAGGC
>CAYNDE010000475.1:0-1519 GCA_964395535.1 uncultured Pirellulales bacterium | reverse complement strand
TCTTGGATACCCCTTAGATTATCTTATAACAAACTAGGTGATAGTGACGGCATTTCATCCCAAGTACGCCCCCCGAGTTCTCGCCCCGCCTTTTTCTTGTTTGTGCCACCCCACTGCTTGAAGAAGAATGGCACGTTTGCCGCTTGACACTGATTACGAATATCAACTACCCAAGGCTCTTTTAGCGGCCTAGCTCTGGGGCCAGACTCGCCGCCGACAATAACCCAGCCTATTCCTTCTAGCCGAAGGTTTGAAATAGGGCTGAGAAGTGGTTCGAGTGATAAGAATTTGACCTCTGCATTTGTATCTTGGAGATGGTCAATACGAAATGTGTAATCTGGCTCTTCTACTGTAACACCTAGCCATATATGAGGCATCCACGGTAGCTTTGGGCTAAGCTCTAACATCCTTTCAGACCTTTTTGTGAGAATCTGGAAACAGTGCCAATCCGCACGGCGCATAACGTCAAATATCCGGAAGATGAATTCTGTCGGAATGTCCTCGTGAAACAAATCGCTCATTGAATTGACAAATATAGTTTGCGGTTTTTTCCATTTTAGCGGGCGGTCAAGCATATCTTCATGCATGGTTACGGAAAAACCGTTAGCGTAACTCGGATTTCCCGCTGCTTTAAGTCGCAGTGCCATACGCTCAGCATAGCAGTTCGCACACCCCGAGCTGATTTTTGTGCATCCAGTAACAGGGTTCCAGGTAGAATCTGTCCACTCTATGGATGATGATAAAGCCATTATCTTATTCCCCAATCTCGGTATTTTTTGAATATATGTCTTATGATAGTATCGGCTACTTGCTGCTGTGAAGCAAAGAATAAATAGTATACGATAGCGCCTCTTGAATTCCGCATTGGTAACGGTTGTGAAACGTGTGTAAAATCCGCTACTTCTCTAAGGCGTTTTCTAAAGGCTAGGGCAATTGTTCTGTTACTTTCTTTTATTCCCCGCATTTCTCCAAAAAGATCAGGGGTCTGACGATATGCTGCTTCTTTCCAAGACTCATCCCCCCAATAGGTATTCATCCTTAAGATATCTGCATAGTCTACGCCATCAGGATTACTCCAGAGTACATTACGGTTCATGTCCATAACTGGAAAATTCAGAAACATATCAATGCTATGCATTTTCCCAGCTGTATTGATTACTTTCCAATCCAAGTCAAGCCCGTATGGATCCAGAAGACACAATCCTCTGCAAAAGTCTTTATACATAACGTTCGGAAATACGTCAGTTAGTAATTTAGAATTACAATCACCTTCAAGTACATGTGCTTCTGGGTGGTTTACTACGATTCTTTTTAATTCGGATACTTTATCACCGTCAATATCAATAAAGTAATATTCTTTGAAAGGGGGAATAATGTCTAAGGCAATCTGAGGGCTTCCAGGTACGAAGCTTCTCCTGGTTCTGGAAATATGCTTTCCAGAACCAGCAAAGGCATCGATATAGACATGGTGTAAATTTCCTTTTGATAGAATTTTAGAATATTCTAGCGCGTATCGTTT
>CAYNDE010000474.1:0-1523 GCA_964395535.1 uncultured Pirellulales bacterium | reverse complement strand
TTAAAAACAAAAATAATATCTTTAACCACGGATTAACACGGATTTTCACGGATTATAAAAAACAGATATGGAATGGAAAAGCTATATAGTTGGGCTTGTTGACATATTGGGGCAGAGTTCTAAATTGGATGAACTTGGTTCGCTTTGGTGGGAGTTACAAGACGCAGGGGATGCAACTGAAAAAGAATCTAAGAGAATGAAGGAGCTTACAAAGGAGACATATGGAAAAGTAGAAGACTTTAGGAATATATTCTCCAAAAGTTTTAATATCTTTCCGGAACTTTTCTTTAACCATCCAAAGTTAGCAACTTTGTCACCAACTGAGCAAGCTGAAGTGAAAAAAATAGCTAAATGTACGCTACGGTTTTTTTCGGATTTAGCTGTATTTTATACTCCACTTGATGCTAAAAATGAATTGTCAGCTTGCTTCAATATAGCGGCTATGTTATATGCATGTACTGGTGCGGCAATTACAAAATTTAAAGCTGGAAATTTCTTTAGAGGTGGAATTGAAATAGGGGCAGGAGCGGAGCTTGGTAATGGTGACCTTTATGGACCAGTACTTAGTGAAGCACATCGACTTGAGAGAGAAGTAGCTGATTATCCAAGGATTGTCATTGGAAAAAAGCTGAGTAATCTTATTCAGATTAAAAAAAGGGCTGCAAATTCCGGGAATTATCTCGAATCGGTGCTCGCACAAATCGACGATTTCTGTAAGAAAATAATATACCAGGATGAAGACGGAGAATTCATGATTGACTATCTTGGCAAAGGAATTGCTGATTTGAGTCGGTCATCTTACAATCTAACTAGTGACGCCGTTAAAAATGGCATTGTGAAAATAGAGACTGAAAAGAATATGCATGAAAAAAACGGCGATCAAAAACTGGCAAAACGCCATGAAAAATTATTGGCATATTATAAAAGTAGAATGAAATTCTGGAATAATTAACAAAGAAAAGTGGATTCCTGCTTTCGCAGGGATGACAATAAGGAATAATCCGTGTAAATCCGCGAAATCCGCGGTTAAATTAGTTTTTAGATAAACAAGTCGCCGTACCGGCGACTGCTAAACAAAATGGATTCCTGCTTTCGCAGGAATGACAATAAGTGATAATCCGTGGGAATCCGCGGTTATAAAAGTAATATAATCCGTGGAAATCCGCGAAATCCGCGGTTAATAAATATTTTTTTATGATTAAATCCGTGGTTATAAAAAAGACAGGTGTATAAATTGAAGTTGCTGGAACGTGTAAAGAGGATACTGTTTGTCGCAGCGGTCTTAGCTGTTGTTGCGGGGTTTTTGGCTGGTTTGAGGGTTGCGTTGACGACGCGGCCTGAGCGGCTGGGGAACTTCGAGTTCGATACTGCCCGTATGGAGAAAGAAGTCGACCCCAATAAATTCACGTTCTGGGCGGCGGGAGACATCAAGGGCGGAACGGCGACGTTCGAGGCGATGCTCGATGCAGTCAGCGGGGAACGGCCGGCGTTTTTGATAATCATGGGTGATTTTGTCAGTCTGC
>CAYNDE010000473.1:0-1531 GCA_964395535.1 uncultured Pirellulales bacterium | reverse complement strand
CTTTCGATAATACAGCCCTCAACAATAGGGCTGTTCGGGTCTTTTGATACCTGAAGTGCGATTGACTCGTCTTTCCAATTGTACAGGTCTTTTGACGAATAACAGTGCACACCAACCATAGCACTGTTGCCCCTTCTGCCCTGCATTTTATGCTCGCCGAACCAGTAATAAGTGCCCTGATAATATAAAATCCCCCCGCCGTGAGCGTTTATGTGAACGCCGTTATTATCAAGCCAGAGCTGCCCGGGGTGAAAACTGTTATACCTTTTGTGCTCCGAGCCAGCAAAAGACAGAAAAAACAACATCAAAATAATCAAACAAACTACGGTTTTATAAGGCATTTTTTTCATAAAATTCCTGCCTAAAGCCGAATACTAAAGATAACCGAACCAGCGTTTAATAATGTATAGAATGTATAGTAAGCATCATATATTCAAATAGATATTGGCTTGACGTCAAGTGGAAAAAACAATAGTATTTCAGTGATATTATAAAAAAGCTTTGTGAACGGGGCATAAAGTTATGGAAATAAAGCATATAAAGGCTTTCGTAATAAGTTTATTAACGGCCTGTCTTTTAGGCGGCTGCCAGGAGCAGGAGCAGGCAAAGACGAATGTGCCGGTTTCACAAACCGAGATGGGCTTAACCGTAGGCGAGCTGACGGAGATAGTTTCATCGCAGACAATTGCCGTTGAAGGCTACGGTCTGGTTGGGGGCTTGAGGCAAACGGGCTCATCCCAATGCCCAATACAAATCCGAAACTACCTGAAGCAATATATACTCAAACAATTACCGGAAGAGCAAAACGCCGACAGACTTATAGACAGTCCTGATACGGCGGTAGTTCAGATAAACGGAACGATACCGGCAATGGCCTCAAAAGGCAACCGCTTCGATGTGAAAGTAGTTTCGCTCGCCGGCACCCAGACCACCTCCCTCGAAGGCGGCACACTATGGGCAGCAGAGCTTAAGGCGAAGGGAGGTTTTGGAATTTCTTCAAAAACACTGGCAATTGCAGAGGGGCCTGTATATATAGATAAAATAGACGTTAGCGGAGCTAATAAGAAAGAAGGTTTCGTGCCGGGCGGCGGACAGGTCAGCAATGATTACTCGATAATTATGGTTATGCGCCAGCCCGGTTACAGGAATTCCGTGCAAATCAGCAACCGGATAAATGAGCGTTTTGGCGTTGGAACGGCAAATCCTGTAGGGCCTGCCCAGATTGATTTGACGGTTCCGGCAAGATATAAGGGCCAAAAACAAAAATTCATCGCGATTCTGAAAGCAACTTTTCTAAATGAAAATCAAGCTGTCATTCAAGAGCGAACCAACAGGCTGATTTATGAGCTTGCAGAGACAGAAAATAAAAACGCAAGCGAGATATCGCTCGAAGCAATAGGGACACCTGCGGCAGAAAAGATAGCTACTCTGCTGAACTCGCCGCAAGAGGAAATACGCCTTAGGGCGGCGAGGTGTCTGTTAAATATGGGCGACGACCGCGGCCTGCAGGCACTTCGCGATATAGCCCTGG
>CAYNDE010000472.1:0-1532 GCA_964395535.1 uncultured Pirellulales bacterium | reverse complement strand
GATGCTCGATAAAGATAAAAGAGGACGGAGGGCGGAGGGCCCTTCGACTTCGCTCAGGGCAAGCAGATGACCCTTCTACGCCAAGGCTATGAAGGGCAGGCGGAGGGTGGGCTGATGAAGTGCTGTTGGAAATGCCGTTACGCAAGGCAGATAAAAGAGCAGCTTTGCTGTGTGAAAAATGCTCCCGCGGCAGACAAAGTGAGCGGCACAGCCAGATGGCCAATCGTACAACAGGAATACTACTGCGGAAGCTATCAATCAGAAGAAGATAAATTCAGCTTAGAGAAAAGCCTTTGCGAGCTGCAGATAGAATATGATATCTTCGGGCCTTTCTGTAAGATAGCACTGACACAGGGTAAATATGCAAAGGTTGACCCGAAAGACTTTATTCGGCTGAGCCAGTTTCGCTGGTACTGTAATAATCGAAGGCATACGAGCTATGCAATCCGAAACAGATGGGAAGGAAAGAAAAGGAAAAAGATAACGATGCACAGAGAGGTAATGAACACGCCGGAAGAATTAGTGTGCGACCATATTAACCGAAACGGTCTGGATAACAGGAAAGGAAACCTTCGCAACTGCACTCAAAGAGAAAACAGCCTAAATAACGGCGCATACAGCGGCTCGACATCGAGATATAAGGGCGTGTACCGGAACAAGGGTGCCGACAAATGGGCGACGTGTATAAAAGGTGACGGCAGGAAGATTCATTTGGGTTATTTTGAAAGTGAAGAAGATGCGGGGAAGGCGTACGATAAAGCTGCAAAGAAATATTTCGGTGAATTTGCGTGTTTGAATTTTCCTAAAAAACCGTAAGAAGAAAGTCGCCGTAACGGCGACTGCTAAACAAAATCGAAAATCAATCAGGCGACGAATGGGGAAAGCTCGCGGAGTCTGGCGACAATGGGCGGCAGCTTTTCGATTACGAAGTCAATTTCCTCTTTCGTGGTGTACCTGCTCAGGCTGAACCTTATCGAGCCGTGAGCGGCGGTGAAAGGGACACCCATAGCACGCAAAACGTGCGAAGGCTCGAGCGAGCCGGAAGTACAGGCAGAGCCGCTGGAAGCGCAGATGCCGAACTTGTCGAGCATAAGCAGGATTGCTTCGCCTTCGATATATTCGAAACTGATGTTCGTCGTATTCGGCAGACGATTATCTTTGTCACCGTTGAGCATCGAGGAGGAACATTTTTCGAGGATTGCAGTTTCGAGCCTGTCACGCAGAGACTTTACTTTTGTGTTTTCCTTTTCGATATTTTCAGCGGCGAGCTCACAGGCCTTTCCGAGACCGACTATGGCGGGCGTGTTTTCAGTGCCGGCCCTTTTGCCGGATTCCTGATGACCGCCAAGAATAAAAGGCGATATTCGAGTGCCCTTTTTGATATACAATGCGCCGATGCCTTTTGGGCCGTGAAGCTTATGGCCGGAAAGGCTGAGAAGGTCGATTTTACTTTTCGAGAGATTGAGCGGGATTTTGCCGACGGCCTGCACGGCGTCGGTATGAAAGACGCAGCCTTTGGAGGTTACCATTTC
>CAYNDE010000471.1:0-1536 GCA_964395535.1 uncultured Pirellulales bacterium | reverse complement strand
GCCGCCGACCTTATCAAAGTCGCTATGATTAATATTCAGCGTAAAATCGACTCCGGTAATCTGCCCGTAAAAATGATTTTGCAGATTCACGATGAGCTTGTCTTCGAATTGCCTGCTAACGAGGCACAAAAACACGCAAAATGGATTAGTGAGGAGATGACCACAGCCATAAGGCTTGATGTCCCCTTAAAGGTTGACATCACTCACGGCCCAAACTGGCTAAAATAGGTTATTAAAAATGTTATACTTTTCTTGGAATTTTATAATTCTTTAATTGTAAGAAACTTATGAAACTGTAATTTTTATGGATTCTGCAGATAATAGTTTGTACGTGAAATTAATAACCATTGGGAAATTTTGTGTTGGGAGGGTTTGTTATGAGGACACTTGTTTTTTGTATCTTTTCGGCTGCTGTATTGATTTTCCCTTTTTCGAGACAAGCTCTATCAGAAGACAACAAAACAGCAAACAATAACACCAGCCGACTTGTTTTAACGTTTTATTATCCCTGGTACGGAACACCGGAGGGCAAGGGAGGAAATAGCAGGGTTGTGCACTGGGGTAAAATCGATTCCACGAATAAAGACATATCGGACAGCACAGATTACCCGATTATCGGCGCGTATGATTCTTATGACCCCAATGTTCTCGACCAGCATTGCAAATGGGCAAAAAAGGCTGGAATAGATTGTTTCATTGTTAGTTGGTGGGGACAGAATACTTATGAAGATAAAGCAATGCCTTTGATTCTCCAGGCGTGTGAAAAATCCGGCCTGAAGGCGTGTATATATTATGAGACAGCACAGGAAACTACCGATTTAACAGCAAAGGACGTTATCAAGGTTCTTGAGAAATACGCCGCCCATCCGGCATATTTGAAAGTAAATGAAAAACCGGTCGTTTTTATATACGGCAGGGCAATCGGACAGCTTGGCCTTTCCGAATGGCAAAAAGTAATTGAGGTCGTTCAGGAAAATTATAAACCATCAGTTACTACAATAGGCGACCAGTTAAGCGGTGAATCTGCAAATGTCTTTGACGGCATACATACATATAATACAGCAGGAATCTTAAAAGATAAAACACCTGACTGGATTGATTTATGGGCAAAAAAAAGATACCCGGACGGGGTCAACATAGCACGAGCTGCGGATAAAATAAGCACGATAACTGTTATACCCGGCTATGACGACAAAAAGATTCGCAAGCCCGGCTTGAAAGTTGATAGATTCGACGGCAAACTTTACCAGTTACAATGGGAGAACGCAATATCTGCAAATCCGGACTGGATTTTAATCACGAGTTTCAACGAATGGCACGAAGGAAGCGAAATCGAACCCTCACTTCAATATGGTGAGAAATATATCAATCTTACCAACCGGTTTTCAAAAATATTTAAGGATGCGAAAACTATTGACGTTTCTAAATAGAAATTGTCATATTCTGTGATTCTTGTATTACATATATTGATTTTGCTGAAAAGTGAAATTAAAACAAGTATACTTAATACTGACAATTATTACCTGAAGCAAATTA
>CAYNDE010000470.1:0-1538 GCA_964395535.1 uncultured Pirellulales bacterium | reverse complement strand
AAAAATCAAGGCAGTACTGTTCGACCTCGGTGAGACCCTGCTGGACTTTGGTAAGGTTAAGACTGGCCGGCTCTTTCGACAAGGGGCGAGGTTGTCATACGATTTTCTCAAAAGCTGCGGCCAACCGGTCGGCAATTTCCGATACTACTGCTGGCGAAACATGATAGCACTGCGCATACGGCACTTGCTTTCCAATATAATGAAAAAGGATTTTAATTCTCTGGCATTGATAAGGGGGAAAGGTACAAAAAAAGGTATCCATCTCGATAAGCAACAATGGCAGCATTTTGCCTGGCTTTGGTATGAGCCTCTAAGTAGGGTGGCCAAGGCTGAGCCGAAAATAAAAGAGACTTTAACCGCACTCAAAAATTCCGGGCTTAAGCTCGGTATAGTTTCCAATACTTTTGTGAACGGCTGCTCCTTGGAGAAACACCTCGAGCAGGAAGGCATATTGGATTTCTTTACGGTCAGGGTCTATTCGTACGAATTTAATTTTCGCAAACCTGATGTTCGAATTTTCAAGATTGCCGCCGAGAGGATTGGAGAAAAGCTGGAGAATATATTATACGTAGGCGACCGCATTGATACGGACATTAGACCTGCGATAAGAAGCGGTATGCGGGCTGTGTTGAAAACTGCTTACACCAATGCCGGAAAGAAAATCCCCAAAAGGGCCTGGCGAATAAACCTGCTTTCCGAACTGCCGGCCCTGATAGAACAAATCAACGCGGCAACGGCAGCGAACTGACTTGTCATTCCTTCTCAAGCAGGAATCTATAAAAAAGGCCGAGCAAAACAAACCCGGCCTTCACGATAAACAAAAAATCTACTCAACACATTTATTTCGGCAGATTTGACGGTACCACATCCTTTACACTGAGGTCACCGTAGATAACGCGGTAAGTTTCTGAGCCTTCCGGGCGGTACCAGCAAATCGGAGACTCTGCATCGCCAAGTTTGACATTCTTGTCCACGTAGTGCCAATCGTTTTCGGCCTTTAGAAGTTGAACAAATATAAATCCAGGACCCAACTTCATTGCCAATTCCAGCTTTTGTTCTTGTTGAAGTTTCGCGAATTTCTCACGATTCTTATGTACGTCATCCACGTATACCTGGCCGCTAAAATCTTTCGGAAAGACACCATCCAGTATAATCTCTGCCCAAATACGAAGGGTCTCAATCAAGTCCTTTTCGGTCGAGCTTGCAATGGGAAGCTCAGCCTTTGGGAGTGCAGAGTAACCTTCAGGTATTTCCATACTGAATAATGATTCATCCATTTCGATATCGAATTGAAAATCCGTACAAACAAATTGCATCTGACGCCATTTCTGCTCTATGCGTATCGGCAGGGCGGTTTGTGGGTCCGCCCAGATCGTCAATTCTACATCAGGGCCGGTAGCCCGAAAACCTTTTGCAATCTGGCCATCTATTTCCTTCTCGCCGAGTGGCTCGACCGAAACATTAGGATCATTCTGTAATTCTGTAATAATGTTTCTCATTGTTTCTAAGACGTTTTCTGGTTTCTCCGGTATGTCTTT
>CAYNDE010000469.1:0-1539 GCA_964395535.1 uncultured Pirellulales bacterium | reverse complement strand
TACCCTGTAAAAATTTACCGTCGTGCTTCGGTATCTGCTAAATGTCATAGTTTTGTAATATTTACAACTTCTATTTTATGACTTTTCCACCGTTTGCCGCTTAGAATTGCAAAGTGATGATATTGCATGATGTCCCCATGGTATTACCCGTGCAAGACCAATATTTTCATCATGCCAAGAGGAGTTACTCCAAAAAATGGCAGAGTACACGATTCTGGTTAGGAAAAGGGGACTTGAGCCGATTTACAGCCTTTTGATAACGGGACAGAATAGATGGAGATAGAATATGGAGCCTCGGTAAGAGACAAGAACGGTAAAGTGCTGGGTACCGTTAATCGCGTGTTGCGCGACACATGGACGGGGGATATCAGTAAATTCAGCGTTAGCACGGGAATGGCAGACGCAGACCTTTTCTATTCAGCAGGAGATATAGCCGAGTCCACCAGTAAAGAAGTGAAATTAAGAATCGCGTTTGGCCAGTCGAACTCAATGGGGATTCAATACGGAGCAAAGGTAACTGACAGTGATGGAAAGGAATTAGGGATGGTTGATTATCCTGTAAGCGACAGCCTTACGGGTGAAATCACGAAATTCAAGGTTAGCACAGATACAGCAGCAAATGATGTCTTCTTTTCGATAGATGACATGGATCAAGCAACTCCATCCGAGGTAAAGCTGAAGATAGCCTTTAAAAAATAAAACCTCATTCTGTCAGCTATTTGGATGCTCTAATTATTAAAACAAAAGGAGGGCTTTGCCATGAGGAAAAGCTTATATATAGTAATCACATTTTTACTACTTATATTTGCCAGTTGTAATGTGATGAATACGCCAAAAGCTATGAATTTTTCCTTTGAAGAGGGTATGGAAGGATGGGCAACTAACGGTACAGATTTAGATAATCCTCCAGACCAATGGTCAATTGAGTCTTCTAAGGATATGGCTAGCGAAGGTAAAACTTCACTCAAATTCTATCTGGATAACGTTAATGATGCGGGCAAAATCTGGATTACGCGTTCAATTGAAGTTGAGCCACAGACCCATTATCAGGTCGAAGTGACCTATAAATTTGCCAGTGCCGATTACGGCGACCTTAATCTGTGGAAGATTATCACAGGGGTGGCTCTGGAACCACCGAAAACAGCGGGCGAACTGGTTTATCAAGGAGATACCGGCAATGGTGCGGACCCCGATGACGGCTGGGTATGGCAGCGTAAGACTTACAATTTTAATATCAGGACAGGGCCAGAGAAAGAGCTGTACGTTACCATCGGTATCTGGGGCACATGGGAAACATCTCGAACCTATTACCTTGATGATGTGGATGTAACCCTTATAAAGGAGAAAATATAAGGTATCATTGGTAGCTACATCAGCATTAAGTGAAAATCCTGGTGATAAAAGGTCGAGAAGCATGAAAATATGGCGTTGTTTAATCGCTCAATTTGGAGGTTACCTTTAATATGTCGGAAATAAGACAAGATCCAACAACTGAAGAGTGGGTTATTATCGCCAGCGAAAGAGCAAAGAGACCCAGTG
>CAYNDE010000468.1:0-1540 GCA_964395535.1 uncultured Pirellulales bacterium | reverse complement strand
CGACTGTAACTGGCTGCCTGAGCTTGCCGGCGTGGTCATACCTGAGCCAACGGACTTCGCAGTCGTCACCGCTCACCGCGGAATGTTGTGGCTCAAAATTTCAACCAAAGGTAAAACCGCCCATAGCTCAACGCCGGAGTTGGGCGTCAACGCAATAACATCGATGAACTCCGTCTTGGATCAGCTTCTAAACTGCTTTGTAGAAAGGACTAATCAAAAGGCTTAAGTCATGGCGATAAGTAATAATAAAGCGACAATTTGCAACCAACACTGGAAAGGATTCCAAAATGGCAAAACGTCCTGCTATGACCAAATCGCCAATAGCTTTGGCAAAAATGGCCTTGAAAACTGCTCAACAGGCCCTGCCACCATACTCAGACCTTCGAAGTCGGCACGATTTCACACAAGCCCAGATATTTGCAATCCTGACACTACGTCAGTTTTTCAAGACCGACTACCGCGGCATAATCAGAATTCTCCAAGAGCATCAAAATATCAAGGATGCTCTCGGCCTGACCAAGCTGCCTCACTTTACCACCATCCAAAAGGCTCAACAGAGGATGCTAAAAAAAACACCTTCCAGGGCATGCTTGCGGCAATTTTCGATTATGCACGAGAGTACCGCCTTATCAAAACAAGCCGCTCTCATGTCTGCTCTATAGACTCAACTGGGATGGAAAACCATTACGTCAGCAGGCATTTTTTCAGGCGTAAAGGCTGTAGAACCGCCAAATACCGCAAATGGACAAAGCTAACCGCGGTCTGCGAGAATCGAAGCTATCTGATTGTCTCTGCGATAGTCAGCACCGGACCAAGTACTGATTGTCATTATCTTAAACCGGCGGTAGAGCAGGCAGCTAAGCATGTATCCATAGACACGCTATTGGCCGATTCCGGTTATGATGCTGAATACAATCATCAACTTTGCCGCGAAGAATTTGGTATTCGTTCAACCGTAATACAGGTTAATGACAGGAATCTTAAGTACGGATGCACCGGCGGTCGGCATCGGCGACGTATGAAGCAGCGATTCCCGGCAGCAAGTTATCGAAAGCGTTGGCACATTGAATCGGTCTTTTCGAGATTCAAGCGTCGACTGGGTAATGCGCTTACGGCTCGCAAGAATGAATCAAGAGCTTCCGAGTGCCTGCTTAGAGTGCTGACTTACAACCTTATGGTTGTCTTATTTACTTTTAAAAAGAGCATTATTTGTTAATGTTTTCTACAAAGCAATCTCATAATAAAGACAGTTGCCGGTTGACAGGGTACAGGGGACAAAATTCGTATCTCGCATCTGGTATCTCACAGAAGTAAAGAATAAAGAAGGTTGACGATTCATTTTGGGTAATTTGAGTTTCATATATTGGCCGGGTTTTGTCGAAAATTGCGAGATTTTTAAAGGTGTGGATTAGTAAATGAGTTGATGAGTGGATGCGGATAGTCAAATGACTATTAGCTCTTTCATTCTCTGACCGGTGAAAGGTTGTGAAATGAATCATAGTCAGATGACTATGAGTTTTTTCGTGCTGCAAAGCTGGAC
>CAYNDE010000467.1:0-1544 GCA_964395535.1 uncultured Pirellulales bacterium | reverse complement strand
CTGAAATCCTTCAGCTTGGAAATTTGACAATTCTTAATGACTGCTATAACGCGAATCCCGCTTCTATGAAAAGTGCTCTGCAGATTCTAAGTTCGATAGACCCTGCACAAAGACGTCGACGCGTCTTCATTTGTGCCGATATGGACGAGCTTGGTGGGCTTTCTGAAACCTTCCACCGACAGCTTGGTGATGATATTGCAAAAACAGGAATCGCTCTTTTGCTGACTGCCGGACCGCTGTCGAAAATTGCCGCTGACTCTGCAAAGGTTACTGCCCGGGACAAATTACAAACAAAATCTTTTCCCGACACCTGCTCAGCCTGCGATAATCTGCACAAATTTGTTAAGGATTCTGATATAATACTTATCAAAGGCTCTCGCAGTGCTAAACTTGAGATGGCCGTCGAGAAACTAAAACAGCTTTTCGGCTCGCAGGCCCCCGGCCGAAAAAGCGAAAGATGAGAGTGGCGAGATGATATACCATTTATTATGGTATCTAAGAGACGTTTTTACTCACAGGCTCGGATTCTATGCCTACCAGAATGTTATGTTTCGCTCCATTGCAGCTCTTCTGACAAGTTTCCTTATTGCAATCTTGCTCGGCCCGAAGATTATCCGGTGGCTGATGAGAAAGAAAATAGGTGACAAGCCCGAATTTCACCACGCCGCTCTCAATGAGCTGACAAAGGAAAAAACAAACACTCCGACTATGGGCGGCCTGATTATTATTCTTGCCTGTCTTGCTGCAACCGGCCTGTGGGCGAAACTATACAATCCATTTATTCAGAAAGCCTTTGTACTTGTAATATGGTTCGGAGCGCTCGGCGGCGTCGACGACTGGCTCAAGCTTACAGGCAAAGTAAAGCATCGTACGAGAAACGGCCTGAGGCCCTGGGAAAAGCTCATCTTCCAGATAGGAGGCGCCGTTCTCATAGCATCTTTTTTATACGCGGATTTTGTGAACATACCTGACGGCCGGCAGTTCTGGCTGCCGTTCTACAAATACGGCTTGCCGCTGGCTAACGCGGTCTTCATCATCATCGCAATCCTTTATATCACTGCCACCAGTAACGCCGTAAATTTCGCAGATGGAATGGACGGGCTCGCCGCAGGTCTGGTCGGAATCGTCGGCCTTGTTCTCGCAATTCTTTGCTACGTCGCCTCGGAAACTATGACCGCTACCGGAAATGTCACCTGGGCAAGCTATCTGCTGATACCGTATATATCGCAAGCAAGTGAGCTGTCTATCTTTTATGCCGCAATTCTCGGCGCGGTCCTCGGCTTTTTATGGTACAATTGTCACCCTGCTCAGGTCTTTATGGGTGACGTCGGCTCTCTTCCGCTCGGCGCGGCTATGGGCTATGGCGCGCTCGTTACAAGAAACGAAATTCTGCTTCTTGTTATAGGCGGTGTCTTCATTATTGAGCTGGTAAGCGTCGTCCTGCAAATCTCTTATTTCAAGCTCACAGGCGGCAGGAGACTTTTCAGGATGGCACCCATTCATCATCACTTTCACTTAAAAGGCTGGTCCGAGCCTCAGGTTGT
>CAYNDE010000466.1:0-1545 GCA_964395535.1 uncultured Pirellulales bacterium | reverse complement strand
ATTTATATCGGGCACAACGATACAAGCAAACAAATTGGCAGGATATAAACAGAGCACTAAAATGACAATCGGCAGGACTTTTTTACTTTTCATCACACACCCATTTCTGAACTGCTGAAAGAGCAGCCTTAAAAGTTAAAACTTTGATGCTACGATGCTACAACTACACTATGAAATCTATTTGTTAGGGCCCTGAAAGACCTTGATAATCCTGCTGGGTTTGTAAAACCAGGTTTAACCCGAAAGGATTTCAAACCCAGCTAACCTTTGCCTTTTTCACTTAACCTTTTTATCTTCACGCGACATTAAAAAGCCGCGATTTTTTTCGTGCTGGGTTTGTTGACTATAAACACTCAATCAGCAAACCCAGCAAAAGAAGAGAGAGAGAACTTACACTACTAAACTATTTTCATCGCAGCAAAGCTGCGCTTTCTTCTGCTGAGCCTGGCAACCGCGAAGGTTAACACGCTCAGCCTGGGGGATGAGAAAACCCTGTTATGAGCAAATCATTAACACGGCTTTCAGCCGTGACTGCTCTCTTATTTTGTCAATCTTAGAGTTAATCTCAGCTTCATTGCTCTTATTTATGCGCGACCTGGCCGCTCAGTCCGACAGCCGCTGCAACCGTCTCTGAGAAAAGCTCGTCGCCGGAATGGTCCGTAATGACAGCAGAGGCACCGAGACTTCTGGCCTCAATTTCCTGCTGGAAGTCACCGGCCTTTATAACAACGATGGTTTTAATGTCCGGTCTTACGAGCCTGAGTTTCTTCAGGAACAGTCCGTTCGGCATATCCACCAGGTCCCAGACGCATAAACAAGCGTCTACTCTTTCATTTTTCAAATAGCGGGCGGCTTGCACGCCAAAATCGGCTTCTATAAATTGGACAGGCAGCTCCCGCAAGGCCCCGCTTCTGCCGTTGAGGCCCACAATTAATACTTTTGCCTGTATAAGAGCTAACATTTCATCAGGTTACCTTTCTTCTTCAACGGGAACCTACCTGTAACTCCTTCCATTCATCCTTGTTAATAAAGTTTCATCTATCTTTATCACGGGTGACCGTGTTAAATTTCGTGCCGGGCTTGTTTTTCGGTCAGAATCGTTTTTCACAAACCCAGCAGAGAAGAAGAGGAGAAGAGAGTTCTTCATTTTTTATCAGTATCACGGCCGAGCCGTGTTTACATTCGCGCTGGGTTTGTGGTTTTTCTGGTTCGATTATTTCAAACCCAGCGAAGAAGAGAAGAGAGAGTTTTTCTTCTGAGTATTTTCATCACAGCATAACTGTGTTCAATTCGTGCCAGGCTTGAGGAAAACCACTTTACATCAACCCATTCCGGTTATCTGTTTTTTCAGTTTTGGTTAAGCTACAAGCCCAGCGGGGGGTGAGAAAACTCTTCGTGAGCATATATATATCACGACCCTTAGGCCGTGCCTGCTCTCAGTCTTTTATTTTCAAAGAGCCTGATACTTAGATGTCACTATTCTTAAATAGCGAAGTGCGTGCCAAAATCTTTTTCGAAGGCAAAAAAATCTGTAAGTAACTTTTT
>CAYNDE010000465.1:0-1552 GCA_964395535.1 uncultured Pirellulales bacterium | reverse complement strand
TCTATTTGTATATGTCTCAGATAGAACACCTGCCCGCCGAATATCGACTCCGCACTGTCACCGCCCCCGACGACTACCGGCACAAAAGGCTCTATCATTATCTGCACCGTATCGGATTCAGTTGAAGCAGGTTTTTCTTCTGCAGGCTGCTCTGTCGCTGCTTCTTTACCTAAAATCAAATCTTCATTCTGAATTTCTGAGACACTTGTTTTTACAATTCCGTCTAAATCCAACTGTACGGGCTGATTTTCTAAAAGAATTCCGGCTTTGCCTTGTTCTTTTTTGTCCGTCATCTCTCCGGCTTGGGTGTATTGTGTCCCGTAATCGCCTCTTTTTCTTTCGCTTTGTTGTTGTTCTCTCGCCACATTCAGCATTATATTCTCATCTGCCAGAGCACGGTTTTGTGTCAGCACCTGCGTTTTTCCAGGTTGTTTCTGAAGACTCTCTATCGTTTGATATGCAACCTGTTGACTTTGTTCTTCTAATTGGCTGATGTCTTTTTGTGTCGTTGGTTGTAGTGAAGAAACCGGGGTCTTGGAAATGCCCGCTGTTGCATAGCCTTCTATTTCTTCGTATCTTTCCCCATCGACAACCAGCTTGCCGTTGACAAGCCTTTCTCTTGTTAAAACCGGAACCACATTTTGCCTGACATTGTTGATATTATAGGTGTTTTCAGCAAACAGGTTTTGTTTTGCTCCACCTTTCTGTTGAGGCTTGGCCAGTTCATCATTAGGCGTTGTAATATTGCCTTCAGGCCCGATTTGAAAGTATCCGTATGCAAAATCATTTTCCATCACACCTGCAAGCGGCGATCGCATTATTGCTGTCTGCTGCTGGCTGCTGACAAATGAATCTTCAGGAAGGTAATACACCTGGTAATCCGTGTAAGGCCGGTTCTCCTCGGCGTGTATAAAATCATCGAGCTTGCGCTTCACATCGCTTCTGACCTGCTCGGCCACCTCTGCGAATTGACCTTTTCGTTTGCCTTCGAGCCCTTCCGCCCATTTCTCAACTGCAAAAAAGCCCAGTCCAACCATCCCGCCCAGGGCTGCAAATATTATTAACGAAAATATTACTAATCGCTTATACATAATACTGTGTAAGTACCTTCTTTTTACCTTTTACTTTTACCCTTTTTCCTGATAAACGTATCCGGCTCCGCGAACCGTCTTTATTATTTGCGGCTCGCCCGTATCTTCTTCAATCTTGCCTCGCAGCTTCGCTATGTGCATATCTACGGTCCTTGTCCCTAAATCGCTGAACTCGTCGGCCCACACCTTTTCATACAATTCTTTTCTGTCGATGACCCTGTTCGGGTTAGCTGCAAAGTATTGAATGATTTGTGCCTCGCGCTTGCTTATCTCGATTTTCTTTTCATCTCTTTGGCCTTTCAATTTCGCGATATCTATCTGCCAGCCGCCGAAATCGAAGCTCTTACCCACGGCCCGGCCGGGAACCGTACGTCTCAATACCGCATTTATTCTTGAAAGAAGCTCTTCGAGTGAGAAGGGCTTTGTTATGTAATCGTCTGCTCCCATATCGAGACCTGCAA
>CAYNDE010000464.1:0-1559 GCA_964395535.1 uncultured Pirellulales bacterium | reverse complement strand
CTTGCATACGTTGCCGGCTTCGAGCTGGAAACTATAGCCGCAGGTCTGTCTGCCTTGAAATCGATACCTGGCCGACTCCAGAAAATCGACCACAATGCGGATTTCACCGTCCTCGTCGATTATGCTCATACGGACGACGCCCTGAAAAATGTCCTCGAAACCTTAAAACCTCTCTGCAAAGGCAGTCTCGTAGTTGTATTTGGCTGCGGCGGAGACAGGGACAGAACGAAAAGACCGCGTATGGCAAAGGTCGCTGAAAAGTATGCAGATAAAATCGTTGTTACTAACGACAACCCGAGAACAGAGAATCCCGATGAAATAGTAAACGATATCATCGCCGGCTTTAAAAATCCGGAAGCCGAAAATATAATTATTCAACAGGACAGAAAAAAAGCTATCGGGCTTGCGCTGGATTCAGCCCGAAGAGATGACATCGTCTTAATTGCCGGCAAGGGCCACGAAACTTACCAGATTCTCGCAGACAAAACCATCGACTTTTCCGATGAGGCCGTCGCAAAGCAATTCCTTAGAAAAAAATTGAAAAAGTTTACAGTAGGTGAGCTTGCTGAAATAATCGGTGCCGAACTTAAGGCGATTGCGAGCCACGAGCGACAAGCCACGAGCGACGAAATCACCGGCGTAAGCATAGACTCTCGAACCGTAAGGGAAGGCGAGTGCTTTTTTGCGATTAAAGGTCCTAACTTTGACGGCCACGATTTTCTCGAAGAAGCACTTGCGAAAGGTGCCGCCTGCGCCGTTGTTGGCAAAAACTATTCTGCAGCCGGCCAATTACAAAAACCTGTTCTGAAAGTCGAAGATACAATAAAGGCTCTCGGTACACTCGCCAGCCACTATCGGCAGAAGTGTAATTTCAAAGTCGTCGCAATAACGGGCTCAGCCGGCAAAACGACCACGAGAAATATAATCCATACTGTTCTGTCAAAACATTTCCGGGTACATCAGTCGCCGAAAAATTTTAATAATGATATCGGCCTTCCGCTTACGATTCTCGGTGCCGAATCCGACACCGAAATTGTCATTGCTGAGCTTGGCACAAACAAAGCCGGTGAAATATTAAACCTGTCGAAAATCGCCTGTCCCGACATTGCTCTGATAACGAATATCTACCCTGCTCACCTGGCCGGCTTCGGCTTTCTCGATGCAGTAGTGAAAGAAAAGGCCTCGATAACTGTTGGCCTGAAAAAAGATGGGCTGCTAATAGTGAATTCGGATTTCAAAAAAAGTATTGAGCCTTACATCGATAAAAGTGTCAGATGTCTGACTTTCGGCGAGGGCAAAGACCCGGATATAAAAGCGCACAATGTTCATCTTGCCGGAACTACGAGTCATTTTACAATCGACAATACGATAATTGAGCTGCCTCTGCCCGGCAGGGCTAATTTCTATAATGCTCTTGCCGCCTGGTCTGTATGTGAACAGTTCGGCGTCAAAATCGGTGATTTTGCACAGTCGATAAAATCCTTCAAAGCTATACCGATGCGTACTGAAATCCTTCAGCTTGGAAATTTGACAATTCTTAATGACTGCTATAACGCGAA
>CAYNDE010000463.1:0-1561 GCA_964395535.1 uncultured Pirellulales bacterium | reverse complement strand
TCGTTTTGATTCTGCCTTTGCGTTTGACGGCAATTCCGAAATCGCCGAGCGCAGCCCTTCTGTTCTGAAATAAAAAGATATTCGAGGGTGTAACATCACAGTGGACAATTTTGTTTTTGTGAGCATAGGCGAGGCCCTCAAGAACCTGCAAGATTATGGAAGTTATAAAGCGTACGGACATCGGCTTGGAGCAGTCATCGAGAGTTCTTGCTGAGAGCTCTGTTGCAAGGACAGCATATCCTTTGATTATGTCGGCGTTCTTTACGGACAGGATGTTCGGATGCCTTAGCTTTGAAACCGCCCTAATTTCACGCAGAAGCAGGTCGTTTTTTCTTCGGCCGTTAACATCATTAAGAGGTATTTTCAGGGCAACCCAGATTCCCTCGACGGCGTCTCTTGCCTGCCAGACCTCACAGGAGCCGCCTGTGCCAAGGCGTTTGCACAGCCGATACTTTCCGAGCCTTGTACCGGTTTCAAGTTTCAATTTATGTTTTCCCGCGGGTTTCACAACAGGACCAGCCTCCGGTAATCATCTAAAATTCGTCTGCCGCTTATGCGGCCGAATCACGAGGTTAATATTTTTTATATAAAAGTCAAACTTTTTTATTGACCAAAGGTTCGGCCTCGGCTAAATAGTCATCTCCATGAAAACACTGATACAAGGTACAGGGTTCAGTAGCCTGATACCAATGAGCATAAGGACGATTCAAATAAGCTGGAGGGCTGGTGAAGTTTTTACCTAAGAAAAAGAAAAGAGATGCCAGAAACAAAAAGTTGAAAACAGCAGAATTAGATAAATTCAGAGCCGAATTGCTGGCTAAAGTTACAGAGATACTGAGCAGTGTGTCAAGTATGGAAGTAGAGGCACTTCGCCGGGAAAGAAGCGACTTATCAAATATGCCTATACATCTGGCAGATATAGGCAGTGATAATTTTGAAATAGAAAACACACTCGGCTTGATGGACAGCGAAAAGAAACTTTTGCTCGAGATTTATGATGCACTGAAACGGATAGAAGAAGGTACTTACGGTGTTTGTGAAAAAAATGGTGAGCCGATAAGTAAAGCAAGATTAAAGGCGGTCCCATGGGCAAGATACTGTTTAGACTGCGCATCCCTGTTAGAAAAAAAAGGATATGCTCCTGAGACCAAAAAGGCAAAAGGCAATGTATTAGCATTAGAAGAAGACCAAGAAGAAAGTCAGGAGAACGCTGAGTAGAAACAGGTTCATACAGATTGAACCTATTAATTATTCTTTTACTTACAAGGAGGTAAAAAATGGCTAAGAAAAAAGCAGGAAAAAAGAAAGCCACAAAAAAGAAAAAGAAATAAATATTGAAAGGGTTTAATTAAAAAGCCTCCGGCTGACAATCGCCGGAGGTTTTTTTATCAGAAACAACCGGCAATCGCCGGCGAGGGGAACTACAGAATAGTTTTCAGTTATTTTTTAAGCACATTAAAGAAGTTGCAAAAAGAAAAGAAAAAAGCTAAACTTAAGGCTGTTGAACCGTGCGCCCGTAGCTCAATTGGATAGAGTCGCGGACTTCGAATCCGAAGGTTGC
>CAYNDE010000462.1:0-1566 GCA_964395535.1 uncultured Pirellulales bacterium | reverse complement strand
TGGTATTATTTTTAACAAATCCAGGAACAGTGCTTATTTCTTTTATATAATATGTACCCCAGCAAAGCCCTGAAGTAGAAGCATAACCGTCACTTCCGGTCACCACCGTCTCAACCGGGTCCCCGCTTGCATCAGGGGTAAGGTAAACACCAAACACAGCACCTTCAAGAGGTTCCTGGTCTTTGGTCATCTTGAATATTAATGTGCCGAAATACTCTGGGTCATCATCAAAAGGTTCGGTATAGCTTAAAGTTGAAAATCTCTGATGGTCGTTGTCTCTGCCGTCTCCATCCCGGGGTTCGCCTCCCAGGTCGCTATCGGCTATTACCATTTTACCGCCTTCTACCTTATGGATGTCCATAATACTTTCTGAGATACCTTCGGTCACTATATTTCCGCCTAAGTCGGTTGCTACAGTATCGTCTGACGTATCAGCGGTTCCTTTGTCATCGACCTGTATTACCTGATTTTCATTCCGGAAGTCTCCTACCACATCGCCGTCAGAATCCTGGCCATCGGCAGCTTTCTGGCCGTCAATATCTACAATGTCAAACTTTCCGTCTTCATCTATGTCAACCCAGGCGAAAAGATTTACTCCCATCGTGTTTTCCGGGTATCCGGCAAGTCCCCACCAGAAATAATAATAGCTTACTGCTGCAGTTCCCTTATTGTCTTCTTTTGATTCCACGTAATTGGGGTCCGCGACATCATCTGAGTCCACATCAACATCATTCATCTCGGTAGGATCGGTGTTTGAAGCAGGCGAAGCAGAACCTGTTTCTGTCACAAGTTCATTAGGTGAAAAGCTTATATTGAACGCGCCGCTTAAAATATACCAGAAAACATCCTTTCCTTCATCGGTGATCCCGGGGACAAGAGGATTTTCCATAGTAGCGGTTGCGGTACCTGCAGCACCCGTGAAAATGCTTTCATCCTGTTCAATAGTAATATCAATCTCGTTTATATCTTCATCATTTAAGAATTCGTCAAGTGTGCTGCCTCCACCGTTATCAATATAGCCCTGCGCCATAGCTTCCGCCGAAGCATTTATAGCATCTACATTTTCTTTCTGTTCAGCGCTCAGACTGTTATAAGTAGAAGCGTTTCTATCGCCTGTCTCCTGCCACACAGCTACCTGGTCCTCTACCGAGGATGCTCCGGTAGCCTCCTTGGATAATATCTCTACTGCCAGCGCCTCAACTTCAGTAATAGTATCACTACCGGTTACTTCCCCTTCCAGCTCATCGGATACGTCTATATCCGTAAGCGTATAAGTATTAGCGGACTGGTTTACATACTGGTCACCGTCCACGCAAAAAACTTCGGTATCGCCGTCGCCTACTCCATCATTATCCGGATCCTCATTGGAAGTGCTGTCTCCTGTAGTATCCTGTGTATCTCCCAACAGATACTGCCCTGTTACCACGCCGCCGTGATTTTCAGAGTCTCTAACTCCTACGTAATCTTCAGCATCTCCTTCATCGGCTGCCAGTACTGCAGGAAAAGTAAAAAATCCTATTATTGTCACAATTATCCCTATTATAAGTATCTTTTTCATTTTATATA
>CAYNDE010000461.1:0-1571 GCA_964395535.1 uncultured Pirellulales bacterium | reverse complement strand
CTGCTCAGCCAGAAGTTTTTTCAGCTCTTCTTTGTTTTCTGCTTCGAGCAACACTTCTATCTGCTGCAGCAGTATCTGCTGAACAAGTTGTTTTCTTTCTTCTGCCATAGCTTGATTCCATACTCAGCCGGGTTTCCAAAAATTGTCTATTGAGATTAAAGATATATGAATATTGGCATTTAAGCAATGTTTTTTTGTCCCTACATAGAATAGCGATTTAGATTGACTGGGAATTTTTGATTGTGCTTTTTTGCTGTTGAATTGTCCTCGATTATTTGAAAAAAAGATAAGGGGAAAACATTTGAAAAGAGCTCTTATGGATTATTTTGCCGCTGTTTATATTAAGGAAAATGAGCAAATTTTTTTGAAAAACGTCAGAACCGCTGCTCTTAAGCAGGCGATAATGTAAATAAGGCAATGTTAGAATAGGTAAAATATGCTTGTTTTATTGTATGTTTTTTTGTAAAATAAGTGATTGGAACCGGTATTTTAGGGATTTTAAGCTGTAACTATGGAAAATAGCTTTCGGGGAAAGATAATGAGAAGCTTTATTTATGGGACTTTATTTGCTTTGGTGCTTTTAGCCTGCTTTTGTCTGGCGGAAGTGCCTGAGCCTGCGATTGTGCAGGGGCCGGGGGAGTGGACGGCTGAGACGCGGTTTACACATCCTCAGCAGATAATGTTGGAGGGCGGCTTGCCGGACAGCAGGCCGATGCGGTTCTGGTATATAATTTTGACTGTAACCAATAAGACAAAAAGGGATGTGGATTTTTTTACAAATTGCGAGCTGATGACTGACACTTTTCAGATTATTCATTCAGGCAAGGATATGCCGTCGGTAGTTTTCGAGAATATAAAGAGGCGTCACCAGAGCAGCTATCCGTTTATTGAATTACTGCAGGAGACCAGCAGCAAGCTGCTCGAGGGTGAGGACAATGCGAAAGACCTTGCAATTATTTGGCCGGACTTTGATGCAAAGGCCAAGAGCATAAAGATTTTTATTACCGGCCTGAGTAATGAGACTGCGGTTGTTTATCATCCTATAGAAAAAGACGAGCTTGGCCGGCCGAAGCGGGTATATTTGAGAAAGACGCTTGAGCTTGATTATGATTTAGGCGGCGACCCTGCCTTTCGCTCCGATGTCAGGTTAGACTATAAAGGCAAACGCTGGATAATGAGATAAATCCCCCGTTCCTGTTATTTCTTCACAGGCCGCAAGGCCTTGTTCCGAAGAATAGTGCATTTCAATAGTCAATTCGTGAGACAAGCATTTTTTTTGATTGCCGGCGGATATTTTTCAATAATATCAGCAAAAAAAGCTAAAAATGTATTGTATTTTAGCGGCTTTTATGGTACAATCCCCTACGATTGAGGTTTTGTGGAGGCTTCATAATGAAATTTGCGGCAGTTTTTTTAATCTTGGGGATTGTGGCATCAGCCTGTGTTTTAGCTGATACATACTATGTGGATGACGATGGCCCGGCGGGTAATAACATGCTGGCTGATGCAGGCCTGTTAGACATTATTATTTATCCCAACATTCAGGCGGCAATAGACGACAGCAATGACGG
>CAYNDE010000460.1:0-1575 GCA_964395535.1 uncultured Pirellulales bacterium | reverse complement strand
ATCGACGACAAAGAGCCGCTGCGCACCGAGCAGGATTCTTTCCTCAAAGCCGTAGCAGACAGAACAACTGCACCGGAGGTAAGCGCCGAAGAAGCCCTGGCAGCTATGCAGTGTGCGGAAATGATACTGAAATCCTTAAGCGAGCACAAATGGGAATAAAAGTATTATTCGGATTTCATCTAACCAACAAATAAATTAGCTTTTCAATTTCAACTTGCTTACAAGCTGATGTGCAAGTCGTGTCGGCTCAGGCAGTCTATACTTAGTCGTGCAGGCCAGGGTGACATTGATGGCATCATCAAGCGTACATTTATGTCCAACCGAAACAAAGACCGGTTTGACATTTTTTCTCGTTCTTACTACCGCTCCAATAGTCTGTCCCTTATCGGTCAGGAGACCGAAACTTGCCTTTTGAACAGCAGGTTCTTTGAAGCTGCCGGTAAGCCTGCTTTTCGCACAGCCGATAGTCGGCTTGTCGAAAAATAAACCGAGATGCGCTGCCAGGCCAAGCCGGCGGGGATGTGCTATGCCCTGGCCGTCAATAATAAAAACCTCAGGCTCGGTTTTTAACTTGTTCACAGCGGCAATGCAAACCGGGGCCTCTCTAAAGGAAAGCAGGCCCGGTATATACGGGAAGGTTACTTTACGTACAGCGCTTTTTGTCTCGATAATTTCAAAGGTACCGAGTTTCATAACTACTGCCACTGCAAAAATCTTTCGGCCATCCTTACTGAAGGCGCAATCGAGGCCGGCAATAATTTTAGGCTTCTTTTTGAGCGAGACAAAACGGACGCTGGCGGCAAGCTGATTTTGCAGGTCAACCGCCTGTTTATAATTCAAATCCCAGCTATGTAAATTCTTTGTGCGCATTGTAGTCCTGACGACAAACTATTCGGCGGGCTTGATTGTAGCAATCCATAAAAGATATAACCAGCGAACAAAATAAATAAAACTAAAATTTCGCGGTCTTTACCTTCCTATGGAATTTTGGTACAATGCTGAGTTTGGGTTATTATAAAAATTTATGTAAGCGGTACATTGGCTGTTTAAGACGCATATGGCTAAACAAGCAGAAAAATCGATTCAAATCACGGGCGCAGCCGAGCACAACCTCAAAAATATCAACCTCAGCATACCGCGTGATAAACTGGTCGTCATCACTGGCATAAGCGGCTCAGGCAAAAGCTCGCTGGCTTTCGACACGATTTATGCCGAGGGCAGAAGAAAATACGTCGAATCGCTCAGCGCTTACGCGCGACAGTTTCTCGAACAGATGCAGAAGCCGGCTGTTGGAAATATTACCGGTCTGCCGCCTACCATTGCCATCGAGCAGCGCGGTGCAGGCTCAAATCCGCGTTCGACCGTTGCAACAACGACAGAAATCTACGACTACTTCCGGCTGCTTTTTGCACGGGTGGGCCAGCCGCACTGCTGGGTTTGCGGTAAGGAAATCACAAGCCAGCATCCATCCCAGATAGTAGAGTCACTGCTCAGCCGGCAGGAAGGTACGAAAATCCAAATATGCGCCCCTCTTGTCCGCGGCAAAAAAGGCGAACACAAAGAAATCCTCGCAAA
>CAYNDE010000459.1:0-1578 GCA_964395535.1 uncultured Pirellulales bacterium | reverse complement strand
TATCATAACATACTATTTAACTTATTAAATTATAAGAAATAAAGATTACGATGTGTAAATATAAAACTTGTTATTTAAAGAGATAGTACGTAGAAAAAGGATATTAATATTTTTAAATAAAGAAAGTAATAGAATAATGGGCCCTCATTTAATTATAAAAGAAAAAAAGTTCAAAATGAAGTTATAAAAAAATAAATATGATAAATATATAACAAAAAATAAGAAATGAAGCAATGCGAGAATGATTTATTAGACAAAAAGAAAAGTAATGAAATAAAAGAAAAGCAATTAAAAGCATTAAGATTAATAGGTTCTTATCCAAAAAAGTTGGTGAATAGTAAAATCATTATGATTTAAGTCTTTTGGATTTAACGCTTTAAGGCAACAGCATGTATATATATAATATGACTGCTATCGTGGAGGATAAGGCAACGCTGGGAAGCGACCTGAGCGCCACGATATCGGCATACAGCATAGGGCGGTATCCTTGGTGGTATCGCCCTCTTATAGCAAATGTGCTGGTGCCAACAATGCGATAAATCCGTCTTTTTCATAGTTTTAACGCGTAAACCAACCTTGAGCTAACCAACTTTTTTGGAGTTGATCCTTAAAATTAGAATCGTTAAAGCGAAAAAACAGTGACTTATTTTCTAATACTTTACTAACCCCCATTAGCATAAGAAACACTATCTTTGAAACGGCGTAAAGATAAATGTCATTCATTATTTATCGGTCATTTTTTTAATAGGACTTAAGTTAATACAAGATATTTTTCAGCAACAGGCTATATTCATCCTGATTAAGCAACATTTTTTCTGTAAATTCTTTTTTCTTTTGAATCAGTAGATTCGCTTTCGTTCTCCACTTCCACATTCATATCCAAATATCTTTTGTCGGCAATCCAGTCATCGCTGATTTCCATCTCTATAGCACTGACCAGTCTCAGCAGCGAAGCTTCATTGGCAAACAGCCTTGCAACACGAGTTCTGCGTTTGATTTCCTCATGCAGCCTTTCCAGCATATTTGTTGTCCGCATCCGGCGACGATGCTTACTGGGTAAAGCGAAAACAGCCAGCCCTTCAGGAATATTCTCTTCTATCCATTCGGCCAGCTTTGGTGCGGACCGGCTGTATTTCTCAACGCATTTTTGCAGTCTTTCTTCTGCAGACAGATGGTCCTTTGCATTAAAAATATCACGCAAGTCATCAGATACCTGGCTACGCATTGAAACTTTAGGGACATACCTGACTGCGTTACGTTGCAAGTGGCACTGGCAACGCTGCCACAATACACCGGTCATACAACTGTTAAGGGCGGCCTTGAGACCATCGTGATCATCGCTGACAATGTACTTTACTCCATGTAGACCTCTCTTTTGCAAGGATTTTATAAAGTTACGCCAGTGCGTTTCAGCTTCACTTAAGGATACACTTACACCAACGATTTCACGCCTGCCGTCCGGGTTTATGCCAATGGCCGTAAAAACCGCACAACTTACCACAGAACCGTCTTTACGCACTTTTTCATAATGAGCATCCAGCACAAGATACGGATATTCGCCAAGCAGTCGATTACGCC
>CAYNDE010000458.1:0-1579 GCA_964395535.1 uncultured Pirellulales bacterium | reverse complement strand
CATTGGTATTTTGACTGGCGGCGGTGATGTGCCGGGACTGAATCCCTGTATAAAAGCTGTTGTGACGAGCGCTCTGGAAGAAGGATACAGGGTTTTTGGCATTACCCGCGGGTGGGCAGGTTTGCTGCAGTACAATCCGGATGAACCCTCCACGTACGATAATAACGTACGTAATCTTGAAGTAAACAATGTTCGAACGGTAGATAGGACCGGGGGCACCTTTCTTCACACGTCGAGAACCAATCCCTCAAATATGCATCCAGAAAAGGTCCCGGATTTCCTGAAGAATTCCAGGTGGGGCAAATCTAACGGCGAAAAAGGGACTATGGATTATACCTCTCACATCATCAATAACATTGAACGTCTGGGAATCGATGTGGTTGTCCCCATCGGCGGCGATGATACGCTGAGCTTTGCCGTCCGACTACACAAGGAGGGCGTACCAATACTAGCGATTCCCAAAACAATGGACAATGATGTTTACGGAACGGACTACTGCATCGGCTTTTCCACCGCAGTGACCCGCAGCGTTGACTTTATCACCAATATTCGCTCCACTGCCGGTTCACACGAGCGAATCGCCGTGGTCGAGCTATTCGGACGCAATTCGGGTGAAACCAGCCTGATAAGTGCCTACCTTGCGTTTGTCGACCGTGCCATTATTTCCGAGGTTCCTTTTGATGTCGACAAACTCGCTAAATTCTTGTTGGATGATAAAAGGAATAATCCCTCCCATTATGCCATCATGACCATTTCCGAAGGGGCCACGTTCGCGAGCGGCGAGGTTGTTCAAAGCGGTGAAGCTGATATGTTCGGACACCGCAAGCTGGGGGGTATCGGGTTAGTTTTAGCGGAAGTAATCAGAGACAGGACTGGAGAGGATGTCCTGTACCAGCAGCTAGCCTATCTAATGCGTTCCGGAGCTCCCGATTCGCTGGACCGTATGGTGGCTACGTGCTATGGACACCTTGCCGTGCAATTGATAAAGAACGAGGAAACCGGCAGGATGGTGGCCCTGAGTGACGGGCGCTATACTTCCGTCCCGGTGGAAACAGTGACCGCCGGCCAAAAACGCATTGACGTTGATAAACTTTATGATGTCAGGAACTATCGGCCTAAGATTCAGGAATATATCGGCATGCCAATGTTCCTCAGATAAATAGAGCTTCTAACCTGTTAGCTGTTGTGAATAAATCTCCGCTGAAGTGAAACCATTAAACTATTGTTTCAGGCAAATTTTGATTCTCCCCCGTCTCCACCATAAATGAACCCGAACCCCTTCTGCTGCCCATGTCCGCCAAGTAGCCTTAATAAGCTATATTTCTTATAGTCGTTAATATCACCAAAATATTGGTTCTTCATTTTGTGCCCGTCTATCCACTTCTCGCATTTTCCCCGGAGTAATATAATCCATGTTTCTCCCTTCCATCTTAAACTTAGCTAGTAATACCTCAACCTTCATAGATATAGAGCCAAAGTTCAATCTTGATGCAACCTATGGCTTATTGTTCAAGAACCAGCCCGGCTCCACATCTTATGCATTGTTCCGGAAATAGCTCCATAATTTCTGACTTATATT
>CAYNDE010000457.1:0-1582 GCA_964395535.1 uncultured Pirellulales bacterium | reverse complement strand
AGCCGTCTCTTCTTTGACAAGAAAATCTCCTTTTGAATATGTTACACAATTGCTTCATTTGTGTGATATTGAAAAACAGGAACTATTTATGGTATCGTCTTTTTGACAGTGACGTAAAAAAAGGTCTATTAAAAGACCAACTGCTTCGTCAAAAGAAAGGCTGTATTTTAGGTTTTATGTTTAGAGCGTAAATTAATAACGCTTACTGTGTTATGTCAACTATTCCATAACGGAGGACACGATAATGAAATATAAATCCAAGGGAAAAAGAGCACATGCTTTAACGAATTCCCCTACCCTATCAACCTTAAGGTCAGCTTCAAATCAGGTTCAAAATGACCCTGATAACCACGCTTGCCTTCTAAGTAGCGGGTCGTGGGTTCGAATCCCACCAGGGACTCCAGAATAGCTACGAATAGCTACGAATTGAGGCTGTCTTAACCTCCGGATCCCGGGCAAAATCCCGGGATTTTTTGTTAAAAGACCCGCTGCTTCGTCAAAAATGGTATAATCCTTTACAGACCGGCTGCAGCCAGGATATCCGGTACTACTTCCTCTTTGCCAATGGCCATAATGTGCACACCGTCGCAGACGGAGTCCTTCTTCAGGGCAGCAATCATGCGGCCGGCAATTTCAATACCCTTGCCTAGCATCTCCTCTTTAGGTACGGCGGCAAGTTCGTCAATCAGGTTTTGAGGCACGAATATACCGGGGACATTTGCCGTCATAAACTTGGCCATTCTGGCTGACGACAGCAGGATTATACCGGCCAGTATCTTAACCGGAAATTTGCGGGCATACTCCATGAATTTGCCAAAGTTGTCCAGGTCGTAGATTCCCTGGGTCTGGAAAAATTCGGCGCCGGCCTCGGCCTTTTTTTCAAATTTAATGAGCTGGGGCTCGAGGGGTTGGGCTTCCGGGGTGACGGTGGCACCGGCGCAGAATTCCACCGCCCCATCGAGGTCGTTGCCCCCCAGGTCCTTTCCCGATTCCATCAACCGGATCGTTTTCAGTAACTGGAGGGAATCAAGGTCAAAGACTCCCTTGGCCTCTTTATGGTCCCCTACCGGAACAGCGTCACCGGTGAGGCAGAGCACGTTGTTTATGCCTCTGGTGGAGGCAAACAAGAGTTCCGCCTGGAGAGCCAGACGGTTACGGTCACGGCAGGTCATTTGCAGGATGGGCTCACCGCCCTTCTCCTTTATGGCCAAGCAGCCACCAATAGAGGGAAATCGCATTACCGAACTCTGATGGTCGGTGACATTAATCGCATCCACCTTATCTTTTAGAAGCTCGATGTGGTGCAGTGTTTTTTCCAGGTTGGTTCCCTTGGGGGGTGCCACCTCGCTGGTAATGACAAACTTGCCGGAGTTGAGAGCGTCTTTAAAGCTTGATGCCATCTTCTTCACCTCCTCACCTATGAGAATTTGACTGTTCTCGGCCTGGGTGATGCCTGAAAGTTGTGGGGAGGCTGATACTTTCGCATCAAATCAAGTCGATTCTGGGCTTTAAGTCGCTCATAGATAAGCGTCCAGGCACAATCCTTCTCCTTATCCACCTCACACTTGCCGTTGTTGGTGCC
>CAYNDE010000456.1:0-1583 GCA_964395535.1 uncultured Pirellulales bacterium | reverse complement strand
TAACGCCGAAACAGGTGCAGACGAGATTTCCTTCGAGCTCGTGTTTCTTTTTGCCTCCGGTGCGGTAATTTTCGATAGCGGCTTCGAGGGCCTCTCTGCCCATAACCGAGCAGTGCATCTTCTGCTCAGGCAGGCCGCCGAGATAATCAGCAATATCCCTGTTTGTTACTTTCTCTGCTTCTTCAATGGTTTTTCCCTTTATAAGCTCAGTGAGCACCGAAGAAGAAGCGATTGCGGATGCACAGCCGAAAGTCTTGAACTTTACATCGGCGATTTTGCCGTTTTTGTCGAGCTTGAACGTGAGCCTCAAGGCGTCACCGCAGGCGAGCGAGCCCACCTCGCCGATGCCGTCGGGATTTTCGAGCTCGCCGACATTGCGGGGATGCAAAAAATGGTCCATTACCTTTTCAGTGTAATCCCACATCTTTTCGTTCCTCGTACTAAACTAATATTATTTACACGCAGCCTCAAGAGATTGTTCGAAGTCGGCGATTATGTCGTCGATGTGCTCTGTGCCGACGGAGACGCGGATAAAATCGCCCGTTACACCGGCGGCAAGCTGCTCGGGTTCTGTAAGCTGCTGATGAGTAGTGCTCGCAGGATGAATTACAAGTGTTTTGCTGTCAAGGATGTTTGCGAGGTGGCTTGCGAGTTTGACATTTTCGATAAACTTTACGGCAGCGTCCTTGCCGCCTTTGATACCGAAACCGAGAATTGCGCCCTGTCCGTTTGGCAGATATTTTTTAGCAAGCTTATAATCGGGGTGCGAGGCCAGGCCGGGATAGTTGACCCAGGTAACGGCTGGGTGTTTTTCGAGCCATTGAGCGAGCTTCAATGCGTTTTCGCAATGTCGAGGCACCCTGAGGTGCAGGGTTTCCAGGCCCTGCAAAAACAAAAATGCGTTAAAGGGCGACATACAGGCACCCATATCACGCAGACAAGTTACACGCAACTTGACAATAAAAGCAAGCTCTTTGAAAGACTCGACGTATTTTATACCGTGATAGGCAGGGTCGGGCTCGGTAAAGTCGGGGAATTTGCCATTTGCCCAATCGAATTTTCCGGAATCGACAACGATGCCGCCGATACTTGTGCCGTGTCCTCCGATAACTTTGGTACAGCTGTGAACGACGATATCGATACTGTGCTCTATCGGCCGCAAGAGCATCGGCGAGGTAACAGTGTTATCGCAAACGACAGGTATGCCGTGAGCACGAGCGATTTTTGCGACAGCATCAAAGTCAAGCACATCATTTTTGGGATTGCCTATGGTCTCGATATAGAGCAGTCTTGTGTTATCTTTTATGGCCTTTTCGAAGTTTTTAGGCTCTTTGGGGTCAACAAAAGTTACCTCGATTCCGAGTTTCGGCAGTGTATGGCTGAACAATGTTACTGTGCCGCCATAAAGAGAGCTCGACGAGACTATGTGCTGGCCAGCGCTGGTAATGTTCAAGACAGCGGCGGTTATAGCGGCCATTCCGGAGCTGAACGCGAGAGCTCCGACGCCGCCTTCAAGTGCGGCGATACGTTTTTCCAGACAATCCGTCGTGGGATTCATCAGGCGAGTGTAGATATTGCCAAAC
>CAYNDE010000455.1:0-1587 GCA_964395535.1 uncultured Pirellulales bacterium | reverse complement strand
TCCATAATGTTGTCAAATTCTTTCTCTCTTCCCTTATCCACCAAAAAGGCGGCATTCATAAACATCTCGTCGCCGATAGTATCATTAAGCCGGTGCTCGCAGGATGTTCTTCTCAATTTACCTGTGATTTCCCCGGTTTGTTTTTCCTTTTTTTCAACCAATGCTTTCTTGACCATTCGACCAAGGCCCATTTTGGCCTGTAGATCATTGCTTTTTCTTTCCTCCAAGGCCTCCTTTAGATTTTTTATTGCCTCATTTTCTTTTACAATCTCACTAAAAATAGTATCCATGTTTTTCCATATACCCTTGACGCCTAATTCTATTTTGTGATCCATATCTATTAGGGCACTTTTAAACTCCCTGTACCTTCTATCCAGCAGGTTTCTTACCTCATCTGCACTGGAAGCAATGGTGCCGAATCGAACTGGAAGCACGCTGTCAAATTCCTTCATCACCTCTTCAATTACCTTCTGGTGAGTCAGCATATTTTCTTTACTTGTGGTAATGTTAGTTAAGGGATGGTTGCTCACTACCATACTCAGGTCGTCGTAACCAATAGTCAAAACTTCGCCGCCCCTTCCACCAATACCAACAGGACCGAAATTCCGCTCTTGTTTGGTCTCAATTATGCAGTAAATATATTTTCCTTCTTTTTCCATATTAGACCATTGTCGTGACCAGCACAGCGTTCTTCTCGAAAGCTTCCTCGTTGAGGTAACAGCTCTGGTCGTGTTCAGACTGGTTGGAAGCTCGGTAGTAATCGAGGAGTATCTTGTAGGCCTTTGTCATCTCGTTAAACTTCTGTTCTATGTCCGGCGTGTCTGGGTTTTTATCGGGGTGGCAGGTCAAGGCCGATCTATAATGAGCTTTTTTTATTTCATTGGCGGTTATAAAATCGTCCTTAAGCCCTAACTTTTTCCTCGCCCAATTTATTTCTTCAAACTGTGGTCTTTTTACCTCAAGGGTATAGAAACTGTATGGCGGAAGTGGGCCTACACACCTAAAATTCAATTTCTCCTCAAATTTATCATTCAGCTCATCTAATTTCTGCTCAAACTCTTTTTGCCTGTTTTTATCCAGAAGAAATGCTGTGTTAAGCACCATCTTGTCATCCATAAGGTCGTGTGCCTTGAAATTGTGAGCTATTTCGCCTAATGCCGTTTGTATCTGGCCGGCAAATATTTCTTTTCTTTTGTCCAAGTGCTTTTTAACTAAAAGGCCAACCCTCATCTGGTCATCAATGGTGACGCCGCCTTTTTTACCTGAGAGCGATTGTTTAAGCTGCTTTATTTCTTCTTCCTCTGGAATTTCCTGCAGGAAAGATTTAAAATCGCTTAACGTTGCCGCCACATCAATCTCGATGCTGTCTTTCGCCCTTTCAAAAATGTCTACGATTGTCCTGTATCCTTTGGATAGAATCTGCCTTACCTCTTCATCATCAGCGGCAAAAGTTCCTAACCTCATAGGGATAATCGTATGCCTGGTCATCACCTTTTCGATCAACTGCTGATGACTGACAAGCAGTCTGGCTAAGGTATCTTTGGTCATATGGCTGTAATCAACTATTTCTGAATCGCTTACTACTGC
>CAYNDE010000454.1:0-1593 GCA_964395535.1 uncultured Pirellulales bacterium | reverse complement strand
TAGTTTCGGTGAACCTGGCTGCAAGACAATTGAATCTTATACCGGCTGAGCCTTTGAGCAAAGGTGCTGCAAAAGGTAAAGGCAAAAGAAAAGAAAGAGGAAAAGGTAAAAGAAAGAGAAGCGGAAAATATAGATAATATTTTGCGAACGAGGGATTGGTAGAAGCGGACGGTTTTGGATTTCTTGACATTGGTGCGATTTTTTAAGATACTATTAGTTCTATAAAGATAATTATTCATTGTTTTTTTGGAGAACGATATGAAGGCATCCGAGATGAGCAAGGGACGGACGGTAATAATCGACGGCAAGCTGTATGCGATTGTTGACTATCAGCATGTAAAGCTTGGCAAGGGAGGAGCGGTTTACCAGACGAAGCTGAAGAGCCTTTCGGACGGCACTATACGTAATATTCGCATCCGGTCGGAAGATACGATTGAAGAGGCATTTCTCGACAAGAGGACGTACGAGTACCTGTATTCGTCGGGCAGCGAGCATATCCTGATGGATACGACGACGTACGACCAGATTAGCCTTGACGATGAAGCGTTCGGAGACGGGCAGAAATACCTGAAGCCAAACTCGCAGCTTCAGGTAACGATGTACGAGGGAAAACCCGTAATAGTCGAGCTTCCAAATACGGTGGATTTAGAGGTTACCGAGGCTGCGCCGGAAATAAGAGGAGCGACGGCGACGAACCAGAACAAGCCGGTAACATTAGAGACGGGCCTGGTGATACAGGCGCCGCCTTTTGTAAAGGTAGGCAACGTAATCAGGATAGATACACGAAGCGGTGAGTACGTTACAAGGGTAAAAAGTTAAAATTCGAAATACGAATTGCTTTGCAGAAAAAACTTGTTAATTCGTCATTCCGCACTTGATGCGGAATCCAGGACTACAAAAAATGGATTCCCGCCTTTGCGGGAATGACGATAAAAGTGCAAATTCGAATTTCAAAAAATCAAAATATTTTTTAAGGCCTATTCTGAAGAATGGCGGGCAAAGTCGGTAAAATATTACTTAAGGTATTTGGCAGCCGTAATGAGCGTCTGGTACGAGCGTATTCTGTAATTGCTCAGCAGGCCGGTGAATTTGAGGAACAGATAAAAGGGCTTGACGACGAGGCATTGAAAGCCAAGACGGGGGAATTCAGGGACCGGCTGAAAGATGGAGCGAGTGCGGAAGAGATTCTACCGGAAGCGTTTGCTGTTGTGCGGGAGGCGGCGAGGCGCAATGTCGAGATGCGACATTTCGATGTTCAGCTTATCGGCGGAGACGTCCTGTACGAAGGCAAGATTGCGGAGATGGTGACCGGTGAGGGCAAGACGCTGGTTGCGACGCTGGCAGTTTATCTTGTCTATCTGACCGGCAGAAGAGTACATATTGTTACCGTAAATGATTATCTTGCGAAAAGGGATGCGGAATGGATGGGGCCTGTATATAAAGCGCTGGGGCTTACAGTCGGTGCGATACAGGCGGATATGGATACGGTTGGCGGCGAGCGAAAAGAGCAGTACGAATGTGATGTTACTTACGGAACAAATAACGAGTTCGGCTTTGACTATCTGCGTGACAATATGAAGCTGAGCCTTAAGC
>CAYNDE010000453.1:0-1600 GCA_964395535.1 uncultured Pirellulales bacterium | reverse complement strand
AAACAGGATTTATTCCCGTACCCTCGCATAACTTAAAAAGCCGAAAGTCGCCCAGTCCCACAGCTTCAGACGGGCTGATTGCAAAACCGCTCGCCCCGATATAACCAAGCATGTCTCCCTCTCGGCCGTAACCCTTAAAAATCTGTCTTTCAACATCATATCGCCAGATTTCCTCAGTCCGGCGATTTGAATTAACAGGAACGTCCAGCACCCTCGAAAGGTCAGGACTTAGTTGCTGAATAGATACAAGTTGATAATCATTAAAAGAATCGCTCGGACGCTCTGCCCACTGCAGATACTCAAAAGGCTTATCTCTGTCCAGACCCTCCCAGATTAAACTGCCGTTCACATCAAATATCTGCTGTTCATTATAGCCCGGCCTGAGTCGGCTGCGCTCCGCAGTGTAAACCAGATGAATCGTACCGTCCGGCAACACTTCTTTACTGCTGCGATGTTGTCTCCACTGCAAACCTTTAAATATGTTTTTCCATGCATCTGTATCCTCATGCTCAAACAAATACGCCATTTGAAAAGTAAGCACCTGGACAAATGTTACTATAAACCAAAAAAGCAGAACCGTAACCGCAACTTTCAAAGCTCCTGCAATATATCTCTTAGACCTTACTGGTTTCATTTTAATAAACACCTCAACTAAAATTCTTTGCTTTCGAAAGTATCCATAATATCAACCATAAAAACAACCACGCCTGCTATAATGGCTGCAATCGCCCAGCCGATTTTGTACTGACTAAACGCTACCACGATAATGAAAAGAGAAAATCCCAGGCCGAACAACTTTGTTGTATACCACCGTGCTTCGCTCAAGCCGGACTTCACCGTACCAAGATAAACAATAAAACCAAGGGCGGTTATAATCCATCCTTCTGTCAAATGTCTCAAAGGCGGACTAACCATAAAAAGTTCTCTGTGTCCCGCATACCAGTAAAAAATATACCACAGCAGACCTGCCGAAAAAATAAAAGCCGGAAGAGCAACTATCATTTTCGAAAAAAGGATTCTCTTCCGATTAACTGAGCGGTGAAGCTCAAAATCCCAAACCTTTGTAAAATGGGGATACCAGAACTGCCTGATGCCGAGACATAAACCCAACCCGACGACCGTTATTAAAAGAAAGGGTGCAGCCGCCGAAAGAGTCCCACCCCTTGTAAGTTGATAAACAGGCGTTTGTGGCACATCAGGGTCAAGCGATATATACGGATAGCTAAGCTCCTTGCGAAGAGATACTGAGTACAAGCTGATCGAGCCGAAAACCAGCAAAAAAATAACAGCCAGCAAAAACCAGGGCAGACACTCACGCAACTCTTTCCTTATAAAAGCAGAAAATCTCATTTCAATTACTCCCATTCAAATAAATCTTTATGATTAACGGGCGCTGTATATTCGATAAACTGGTCCTCAAGATTCATACTGACAATCTCATATTTTTGGGGCTTTGATATATTTGCCCATCGCTGGATTTTCTCCTCGTCTGTACCGACAAGAACAAGCTCAAGCTCTTTTTCGCTGCGTCTGCAGTGCAATAATCCTTCAATATCAATCTCAGCCGGCATCTCGCCGACGAAACTGGCCCTGACCTTTT
>CAYNDE010000452.1:0-1604 GCA_964395535.1 uncultured Pirellulales bacterium | reverse complement strand
GGAATTCCCTCGCGTTTGACCAATGCGTTGAATCTTGTATCTTTCGAGAGGTCAACAAGGTCAACCGGTTTCGACAATCTGAACATCAGGCTGCCATAGAACTCGAAAAACAGCCTCGGCTCGATCCCGAGAACACCTAAATCGATATCTCTTGACTCCTTCCGGCGCTCAGCAGCCGAGCCAAAGAGAAGAACCTTCTGCACACCGTATTGACGGGCAAGATGTGTTATTGTTCTTTTATCTTTTTCTGTAAGCATAAAAATATTATAACAAGTTCATAAAACCGAGTCAAAAAAAGTTTCATATTTTCCCTATTGAATTTCTCTCGCCGGTTGATTCAAGGACGGCGATGATTGCCAGTATCATAAAGGTCTGAACAAAAATAATTATTGCACCGGTGAGGTTGACCTGATAAAGAAAGGCGGCGCCGAGGCCGGTGCAAAGGGTTGCGAGATATAAAGTCAGAACCGTCTGCGTAACAGACAGGCCTCTTCTTTGCAGGCGGTGCGAGAAATGCTGAGTGTCACCGACAAAGGGGCTTTTGCCCTGCCTGAGCCTCAAAAAAGAGACGCTTACAAAATCATATAGCGGAACAGCCATTACAATCAAAGGCATAAGGACTGCGTACCATCGGCCGCTCTGAGCCTGCTGATAATACGTGGTACGCAAAGTAAGAAGCGCGACAAAAAAACCAATAACAAGCGAGCCTGCATCACCGGCAAAAATCTTGGCAGGCGGAAAATTGAAGATAAGAAAACCCAGCAGCGTTCCCACAAACACGAGCGCCAAGCCTCCGACAAAAACCTGGCCGCTGTTCGCCGCTGCTACAAACAGGATACCAGCTGCTATAACGGCAATACCTGCTGAAGCACCGTCCATATTGTCGAGAAAGTTAAACACGTTAATAATCAATACAATCCAAAAGGCTGACAGCAACGTAGTTACATATATATTTTCAATGAAAAACTCAACCCTTATTTCGGCAAAGCCCGCGGTGATGATTGCAACAGCAAACTGCACAACGAGCTTAAAGAACGGGCCGAGATGACTTTTATCATCCCACAAACCCAGTGCAAATAAAACAAAGATGCAGACCAGCACTATAATCAGTTGATTTATCTTGGTCAAAAAATCGGCAGGGTCGATTCCGAATTTTTCGGCAAGTGAGGCGAAGTAGCCGGGTACGAAAACCAATCTGAAAAATACAGATGCGGCTATAATGATAATCGCCAGCGTTGCGAATATTGCAATACCGCCGCCGAGGGGAACGGCCCTATCGGCGAAGCGGTCGGCTCTCGGTTTTGAGACGAAGCCGGCTTTCAAGGTCCATCTTCTAACAAGAGCGGTCAAGACTGCTGAAAGTAAAAATGAGCCTGCAACCAGGCCAGCCGATATTGCAATTATCGTTTCGATTTTAGCTGCTCCAGTAATTTCTTTCTTACTTTACTGAAAAAATCGTGGTAGCACTGCTGAGCATAATCGGGATAAGTATAAGGCATCGTCTGCCATTTTCCATTATCAAAAATCAACGTCACCTCGGCATACATTTTTTTGCCGATATATATACGGTGCGAATAATTTTTTGTTGTCGCTAAAATCAGTTT
>CAYNDE010000451.1:0-1606 GCA_964395535.1 uncultured Pirellulales bacterium | reverse complement strand
GAGTGCAATCGAGCCTGCGAGATAACCGATTATAAACTTGGCTATGCAAAGCAGGCTGTTAACAACAATCGAAAGATTTGTAACAGACTTTATTCTTGTGCGCGACTTTTGAAGTTTTCCTATTGTCATCGGCTAAGCTATTCTTTCATATTCTTACGTATATCAGCAATCGCATCGATATACTTTTCGGCTGTTTTTTTGTCTTTTCCTTCGGCGATAATCCTTACGACAGGCTCGGTATTACTCGGCCTTAGATGCAGCCAGCCGTCCTCGAAGTCGAAACGGCAGCCGTCGGTCGTATCTATCTTTGCAGTCGCAAAAGTATCCATAGTATTGCTCAAAATCCTCTCAAATTCCTCTTTCGAGGCGCCGAATTTGTCCTTAATCATATAATAAGGAGTAATTTCATCAATGAGTTTACTAATATTTTTACCGGTTTCAGCGAGCATTTCAAGGACAAGTGCGATTGCGACAAGGCTGTCGCGAACCGGGCCGATACGCAAATCGATAACACCGCCGTTGCCCTCTCCACCGATGACGCAGTTGTTTTTCAGCATCGCCGCTGCGACGTTGGCCTCGCCGACGGGTGTGCGAAAAACCCTGACGCCGGCTTTTTTAGCAATGTCGTCGAGCATTCTCGAGGTCGAGAGATTTGTTGCAACACTGCCCTTGCGTTTGGTCAATATATGTTTGACAGCCAAAGCAAGTGTGTATTCCTCGCCAATATATCTTGCGTTCTCATCAACAATTGCCAATCTATCTGCGTCAGGGTCCTGGGCAAAGCCGAGAGCGGCCTTTTGTTCTTTTACAGCTTCACAAAGGCTTGTCAGATTCTGTGCGAGCGGTTCCGGCGGGTGTGCAAAGTCACCGGTCGGCTCATCATTTACAGCTATAACGTCACAACCCAATTTAGAAAGCAGCAATTTGCCTTCGGCGCCGCCTGCACCGTTTACACTATCGAGAACGACTTTGAATTTTCTGGCGGCTATTTTTTCGGGAGCAATAATCGAGCAAACTTTTTCAACATGTATTTTATTTGCCCTGTCATCGTTGCTGAGCTTACCGCAATCGGCGGAGCCGACGAAATCGAAAGTCTCTGCAAAATAATATTGCTTGATTTTTTCTGCAGATTGTGCGGGAGGTGCCATACCATTATCAAGCAGCAGCTTTATACCGTTATACTCGATTGGATTGTGCGATGCGGTAATCACAATCCCGCCTGCACAGTTCAACTCTCGCAGCATAACACCGACAGCCGGTGTTGTAACGATACCGATATCAATGACATCGATTCCGACCGAGGACAGTCCGCCGGCTACAGCGGCGCAGAGCATCAGGCCGCTGGGTCTGGAATCGCGGCCTATACAAATGGTGAGCTTTCCCTTTTTTTGCGCTGCACTTCTTTTCAGGAAAGTGCCGAAAGCACTGGCGTACTCAGCAGCGATGGCTGCAGTGAAATTTTCGCCAACAATGCCCCTCAGGCCGCTTACACTTATTATCAACTGCTCAGCCATAAAACTTCCATAAAAACAAGGGCAACCGTTGCGGCTGCCCTGCGTTCGATACAATTCTTTTATTTTGGCTTGACGACGTTTTTAGGGGGTTT
>CAYNDE010000450.1:0-1619 GCA_964395535.1 uncultured Pirellulales bacterium | reverse complement strand
ATCCGAACAGGCCGAGAAGGTAGCCCATAATCTCGAAGTTGCCGTAATGGCCGGCTGTCATAATCAGGCCTTTGCCTTCCTGCATCAGCCATTTTACTCTTTCGCAGTTTATGTAGCGCGAATAGTTTCGCCAGTTCGATTTTTTTACCAGCCGGGCCGTGAAAAGGATATCGACAGCAAGCATTGCTATGTGCTCGAAGCTGCGTCTGCAGGTTTTGTAAATCCAGTCTTCGCTTTTGTCAGGGTAGCTTTTACGCAGGTTTTCAAGTGCTCGCTGCCGGCCGCGATGATAGTGTTTGAAAAGCCGTCTTCCCAGAAAGCAGGCTGTCTTCAAATTGGTCTCGACATCGAAAAGATACAAAAACATCACCAGGACTCTCAGGCTGACATAGGCCAGAAAGTCTGTGAAAGGATTATTTTTGTGCTTAGCCTTTTTCTTTTTTTGCTGTTCAGCTTCAATCATAGCATCCGATTTTATGCTCAAAATCGCCCCTGTCAAGCATTACAGTTGGCCGGTGCCGGCTGGAGGCGGGGTGATTGAGGAAATTCAGCATAATTGATATAATGCTGAATGCTTACTTTGAAATATTGTCATTCAAACATTCGGATTTTGGGAATGTAAGGTTCTTTTATGAGTAAGGCTTATTGGGAACATTATTCACATCCGGCTGATATGGGAGTGCGCGGCTTCGGAAAAACCAAGGCTGAGGCATTCGAGCAGGCGGCACTGGCGATGACTGCGATTGTTAGCGAGCTAAAAAAAATCGGGCTTAAAGACAATGTCGAGATTTGCTGCGAGCAGGATGATGAGCAGATGCTCCTTGCGGAGTGGCTGAACGCTGTTATTTATGAAATGGCGACGCGGAAGATGCTGTTCGGCAGGTTTGAGGTTATAATCGACGGTAATCGGTTGAAAGCAAAGCTGGCAGGTGAGAAGATTGACGTTAAAAAACATAGGCCTGTGGTTGAGATTAAGGCTGCGACGTTTATGGATTTGAAAGTTGAAAAAACAAAGAATAATTTGTGGATGGCCCAATGTATAGTTGACATCTGATTTTTTGATAAGGAGAGAAAGCGATGCTGGTCGAGAAGCTGAAGAAAAGCGGTGAGTATCAATGGCGAATCGAGCCGTTTGAGAAAATGAGCGTTCCGGTAATCGTTTTTGCGGATGAGAGGATTATAAAAGGCGTTGACGACGATGTTCTCAAACAGGCGGTGAATGTAGCGGCTCTGCCGGGGATAGTGAAGGCCTCGTTTGTTATGCCCGACGTGCATCTGGGTTACGGCTTTCCGATAGGCGGTGTGGCTGCGTTCGATGCGGAAAGGAATGGTATTGTCTCGGCGGGCGGTGTTGGTTTTGATATTTCTTGCGGTGTGCGTTCGCTTCGCACAGGATTGACAGTCGATGATATCAAGCCGTTGAAAGAGAGAATTGCCGACGGGCTTGCCCGCGGAATACCTGCGGGTGTCGGCAGCAGCGGTAAATTGAAGCTTTCGGGCAGTCAAATGGATGCGATGCTTGTCGGCGGGGCCCGGTGGGCAGTTGAGCAGGGATACGGGCAGCCAGAGGATTTGGAATATGTCGAAGAGAAAGGGCAGATGAAAGGTGCAAGGCCTGA
>CAYNDE010000449.1:0-1619 GCA_964395535.1 uncultured Pirellulales bacterium | reverse complement strand
AAAAACAAACCCAAACAAACCCAAAACGAACCCAATTTTAGCTCAAAATTGGCTTTGTTTTCCCCTGAATTGGCTTTGATTTACAAGGAAATCATCGCATTTGCGAATAATTTTAATCTCCTCGCTGACTTATTAAATAAGAATGCCAAGCATTCTTGTGAACAAGAAAGATTTTACGGGAAAAGTTTACTTTTCATAGAAAAATCTTTCGAGAACACCCAAGTCAGCGAAATACTCTCTGTGGCTAAAAAACAGTGTCAATCTGCCTGCCCTTCGGAGCCCGAAGGGCGTAGTAGGGTGAAATCTGTGGCTAAGGAAATATCGAGACTTTCACCTCGACAGAGTTTTTCAATATCTCTTGCTACTATATCTCTGATTGCCTGTTTTTCTTCGATTGTCTCTGAAATGGGACTGTTCAAAGCCTCTGTATGTCCCTTCGATTTGTCGATAGGTCTTAAAGGCTCGACTTTTTGTTCGGGTGACTTTCTTTTTATCGATGCAATCTTTCTATGCTCAGCCATAATTTCCTCAGCAAGGTCGAATCTGGGAATTTGGTGTTTAGCTTCCTGTGAAGGTAAGTGCGATTGTTTCTCATTACCATTGGGGTGTGGGATTATGTCCTCAGCCCGCAGAATATCCTGCTTATCATTGTCAGAATCGTTCTTTTTGTTTGTTTTGGCCATTTTTACCTCGTTAGCCTGCTTATATGTTTATTATATCGATTTGGATTGTGGAAATCAAGTATCGATTATAGTGCTTGTTGGTTTATTTTGATTTTGCCGGCCCAATCGAGAATTGTGTGTATTCGCCGGGGCGTAGCTGTTTTACGAGTGAGCAGACCTGTTCAACGGTAACGGATTTTATTGCTTTGACATCGTCTGCCGTTGTGCGGTATTCGCCCAGATACATCCAGTTGAAACCCACGTCGGCCAGTCGGCCCATAGGCACCTCGTTTTTGATAACGAGGGCGCTTAGAAATTTGTTTTTTGCCTTTTGCAGTTCGTCTTCACTGACACCTTTCTCGTCAATCTCTCGAAATATCCTGTTAATTACATCCATAACTTTTTCTTTGTTGTCACTGCTGCATTGTACTTGCGTAAAAAGCACTCCTGTGCCGTCCATCGCACCGAACTGCATCGTAGCTGATTCCGCCAGTGCCTTGTCAACCAGCTCCCAGAAAAATCTCGACCCTACACTGTCGCCGATTATCGCCGCCAGAAGATGGGCTGCAAATCGTCTCTGGTCCTGCGCAGGTACTGCCCGGCTCATTAGACATATGTGCTCGCGGTTTATATTTGCTTTTTCGGTGTGTTCTTTCTTTTTGCTGCCTTCGAAATCTTCTGTAATTCTGCTTGCCCCCTTGCTTTGCCAGCCGCCGCAGCCGTTTTGAACAAGATTGCAAATCTTCTCCCAATCAAAATTACCCACGCAAACTGCCGCCATATTATCAGGCGCATATCTACTGTTGAAGTAAGCCCGCATCTGTTCTGCATTTAGGTTGTCTATGCTTTCTACACTGCCGAGAACACTGTTGCCGCAGGGATGGCTGTTGAAATGAAGCGCTCTGCACTTGTCCGCGGCATCGAATTCCGGCTGGTCCTTGTACATCGCTATCTCTT
>CAYNDE010000448.1:0-1619 GCA_964395535.1 uncultured Pirellulales bacterium | reverse complement strand
AACAAAAATATGCAAAACGAACCCAATTCACCAGGTGTCCAAGATGACACAAGTGCTTTATTAATAAGGAGTTATAAATTCCCCCCCCATTTTTTGAGTCCCAGAAACGAAGCCAAACAAAGCCAATTCGCCTGTCTCGACGACCTGTCTCGCCGAAGCCCAGTCAGGGCGAAGGCGGAAGTCCCGATGCTTCTATCGGGACGAAGGCGGAAACCCAATTTTAGCCCAAAATTGGCTTCGTTTTTCCCAATATTGGCTTTGATTCAGTACAAAATTGTAGCTTTTTGGCATAGTTTGCGGAGCGAATATGGTCGAGTCGAAAGGTGCGAGCAAGCTTGCTTGCAGAGAACCTTAAGACGAGAACAAAAGGTCGTTATAGACGACCTGACAAAAAGAACAATCTGCGATAATCTGCGTCAATCCGCGGTTAATAAAAATTCGTGTTTTGCTGACTTACAAACTAAGAATGCAGGGCATTCTTGTGGACGAAGGATTTGTTGGTTGATTATCAGTTTTTATTCGCTGACTTACAGATATAAGCAATGGAATTGCTTATGTGGTCGAATAGAAATCTTCGTTGAAAGCTCGCTTTCTTTAGAAGGTTTTTATGAGAACACACACGTCAGCGAAGCAAATCCGTGTCAATCTGTGAAATCAGTGTCAAAAAATTCTCTGAGTCCTCTGTGTGCTCCGCGACCTCTGCGGTTAAATATTTATCCCTCATTTCCAGATTTCGAGTTCGAGCTCCAGCTCGATGTCGAATTTTTCTTTGACCTTTTCTTTTACTATATCTATCAATTTTATAACGTCGCTGCTGGTGCAGCCCTTTTCGGCAATTATAAAATTAGCATGCTTTTCACTGACGACGGCGTTGCCCTCTCTGGTGCCCTTCAGGCCGGCTCGGTCTATCAAAGCGCCGGCAGAAACGGATCGCGGGTTCTTGAATACACAGCCGGAATTTCGGGCGTTCAGCGGCTGAGTGTTCTTTTTGTAAATCCAGATTTCCTTTACAGTGCGCATAATACTTTCCGGCTCAGCCTCCGAAAGCGTGAGTTTGGCACCGAGGATGAAATTGGCGGTGATATTCGTTCGGCGGTAATCGAAGACAAGTTCCGGCTTGGTCTTCTCAAAAATGTTTCCTTCGTTATCCATCAGGCTGACAGATTCGACGACGGCGCCAATGTCACCGAAGTTTCCGCCGGCATTCATTTTTACAGCGCCGCCGACGGAGCCGGGTATCCCTGTAAGGGCTTCCATACCAGACAGACCCTTCTGGACACAGGTCAAAACAAGTCTGCTCAGCTCCATACCTGCGCCGGCCTTGATTTCCTCACCGTTAAATTCGCACTTCGAAAAATCCTCCGAGTCAAGCTTTATCACCGCCGCCCGCAGGCCTTCATCGGCGATAAGCAGATTCGAGCCAAAACCTATGACCCTGATGGGGACATTATTATCCCTGCAGCGTTTGACGGCCTGTTTGAGCTGCTCGACGTTTTCCGGCCTGATAAAATAATCGACAGGCCCGCCCAGCTGATACCAGGTGTGTTTTGCCATCGGGTAATTGGTTTCAACGATTTTCTCTAAGCCACTGAATATATTCATAAGACAGCTTCCAAATA
>CAYNDE010000447.1:0-1638 GCA_964395535.1 uncultured Pirellulales bacterium | reverse complement strand
ATGAAACTGACCATGCTCGCAGGAAGTATTGCCGCTATCGAATCCTCGCTGTAGTGAGATACCATCATCCTGTCAACGAACTGCATAAGGGTATATGAGCTCGTCGCTATTATCATCGGGCCGGCTATTTTGAGCATATATCTCAGTGAAGTCTCTTCTTTGGCCGTATCCTCTGTAAGCAGTTCTGTTCCTTTTGCCATTGTGAGGCCTTTATTTGTTCAGCCCAAGCTTTTTCAGCAGTGTTTCAGCCGACATAGATAAAAGCCGTATTTGTTTAACCCTGCTTGTTTGTCCTGAAATTATACTGAGCTGATTTTTTTTTACGTTTAGCATTTGAGCAAGGAAATTTATCAGGGCCTGGTTGGCTTTGCCTTTTTCGGCAGGGGATGTTACCTTGATTTTGAGCATACCATCGAGTATGCCGCATATTTCAGTTCTGCTGCCGGCCGGCACGACCTTTACTTTGAAGACCACACCTCCGTCTGTGTCCTGAACTTTCAACTCGGCTGTTTGTCCCAAAGCGTCTATCCTCTTATTCCAATTCCTTCAGATTGCTGCCTATTGCCATCTGAACGTATTTTTCAATCTCCTCTGCTAATTCACCCGGCGCTTCAATCTGAAAATCCTCGAAATGTCCGCCTATGTAATCGCCGTTCAATGCCTTTTTGAAGATTCTTACTCTTATGACTGAGGCCTGATTTTCCTGCCTGCTGAAGTCGCTTTCCTTGTGCTCGGTCAGCTCCACCCGCCAGTCCTCGCTTATAAATACGAGGCTCTTGCCGGTAAAAACAGCGGTCGGAAAATAATCACGCAATTTTTTCAGTGTTTCCATTTTCAGCTTTTCAGTGTCCCGGTCAGCTCTGATATTTTTGAAATTTTCTTTTTCTTGCAATATTGTTTGATGCCTTCAATTGTTTTTTCGCAGCTATCCGGCTCGATGAAATTCCACGTCCCGACAGCCACAGCCGTCGCACCAGCGATTATAAATTCGAGCGCGTCCGACGCCGTCCTGATACCGCCCATTCCCAGCAGCGGCACGTTCGCTTTTTTTGCAACATCATTATAAACCTTATTAACAAGGTATACAGCGATGGGCTTTATTGCCGGTCCCGACAGGCCGCCTGTTCGATTGGCGAGTACCGGCCTTTGCGTCTCGATATCAATCGCCATTGCTGTAAACGTATTTATCAGGCTGAGCGCATCGGCACCAGCATTGACAGCGGCTTGTGCGATTTCGCTTATGTCTGTCACTGAGGGCGTCAGCTTGACCATTAGTACCTTGTCACCGCTGACGGCTTTTATAGCTCTGGTTATCTGTTCGACCTGTTCCGGCTCGGTCCCGAATGTTATGCCGCCTTTTTTGACATTAGGACAGCTTATATTCAGCTCAAAACCTGCGATTGCTTTTTCTTTCGATAGTTTTTCAGCTACTGTTATGTATTCATCGATTGTTTCTCCTGCGATATTGACGAATACGGCGGGTTTGAATTTTTCGATGATGGGTATTTTTTCTTCGATGAATTTTTGCAGGCCGATATTGGCAAGTCCTATGGCGTTTAGCATTCCCGAATCGGTCTCGACTATCCGCGGGTCGGGATTGCCTTTACGGGGTTTGGCTGTTATGCTTTTGGTAATAAA
>CAYNDE010000446.1:0-1645 GCA_964395535.1 uncultured Pirellulales bacterium | reverse complement strand
GAGGCAGCTACGACTCTGGCTTCGATGGCAAGCAGTTCAATACCTACCAAAGAGACTCTCACCCAGGCATCAACAACGATACCCTTGTCCAGAATTCGGTCAACAACCTCAACCAAACTGCTTGAACCAATTGTTTTTTCGACTGCCATTTTAATGCTCCTTTTCTTTCTGCTTTTGCAGAAACTAAAATAAAAAGAAACAAAAAACGCACGCTACACACGTGCGTTTTACTTTAGTTCATTTACACCAACAACACTGCTCGTAACTTGGAGACTTTTGACAATTTTATCTGTTTCCCTATAAGATGCGGCATATTGTCGAGTGGCTCTTATTTGCAACCCCATTTTAACGCCCCCATTTAAAGTCCCTTTTCAAGTAGCCCAGACAACTGAGAGCAAAACCATCATTTTGGAATCTAACGTTCCCGCTCTCGGTAAACTCCGTTTCGTCTCTATTGGACACGGTTCTTAAGAAGCCTTTGCCTATTTTAACATTAGTCTCAAGAGCGTAAAAAACCACAAAATTGACTGTGTAGACAACCGTTTTTTGACAAGGTCATGTTGTTAAAGCGGATTTTCCTGAAAGAATTAGACCTGATAAAGGAAATTTTTAGCCTGTTTCAGTATTTCTATTCACGATTATTTAGTAAGGCCAAGATCTAAGGACCAAGCTATCCAAAGGAGCTAATTCTCACCAGCCAATGGTTAAAAAATACTCCTTTGGAGCAGGTATGGGCTAATACAGACAAAAATTAACTCACAAAGTCCAAAAATTTCTTAAACTGTAGTTAACCCTTCGCGAATAGCATATTTGGTAAGGTCTGCGAGGTTATCAACTTCGGTTTTTTCCATAATCTGCCTGCGGGTTGCTTCAATGGTCTTGACACTCAGACCCAGTTGTGAAGCGATTTGCTTTGCAGAGTTGCCCTCTGTCAGAAGTTGCAGGATTTCCTTTTCTCTCGAGGTAAGAGTTTCCCGATTACTGTTAACAATATCGAGAATACTGTCTTTTGTAATACCGTCCAAAACTATACTCGCAATTTGGGGACTCAAATATGACTGGCCGGCAACAATAACTTTAATAGCATAAACTAAATCATCAAATACACACTCTTTGAGCATATACCCTGATACGCCTGCCCTGACCATATCCAGCACAAACTCTCTTTTGGCATGCACGGACAAGGCTAAGACCTTAATATCCGGCAGTTCGTTTTTAATTTGACGCGTTGCTTCGATACCATTCAACTTCGGCATAGTTACATCCATTAGAACCACGTCTGGTTGTAGTTCCCGAGCTAATTCCACCGCGGTCAGGCCATTGTCGGCCTGTCCTACCACTTCCATATCACTATGTTTTTCAATCAAAGCCTGAATGCCCTGACGCAGAATTCCATGATTATCTACTACCAAAACTTTTGTGGCCATATTTTGCCCCCATAATCAATTGTTTTTCTTACGTTTTATCGGTGCTACCAGTGTAACTCGTGTCCCATGACTCGGCTTAGAATCAATCTCAATACTACCACCAAGGTAACTTAACCTCTCGCGGATACTAAAGAGTCCAAAACCTCCAACTCTATTTGAAGTAAAATTCTCTACGCCAGATATAAATCCAGTTCCATCATCTATTACGTTGATGCATA
>CAYNDE010000445.1:0-1657 GCA_964395535.1 uncultured Pirellulales bacterium | reverse complement strand
GCCGGGGCGGAATAGGCGCCGTTATGGGAGACAAAGGGTTAAAGGCGATAGCTGTCCGCGGAACAAAGGACGTCAATGTTGCCCGGCCGGCTGAATTTATGGAGCTTTGCAACGAAGTGCTGAAATATATAAAAAACCGGGCAGATAATCCAATTAAGGGGGTCCCGCCCATTTTAGCCGGGCTTGGGTCACCCCAGGAGATGACGCTACATGATGAGGAGTGGCACACGGCCAGTTTCGCCTGGGGAAATGCGCGTCACCGGAGAAAGGACTTTTGGAACAAGGAAATCGAAGAGAAGTGGAAGGGGATTCAGGACAAAGCGGTGGAGCGGCTGATAAGCTGCTATAACTGCCCGATGAAATGCGGGGGAATAATTACCCACCCCAAACTTGAACGGTACATGATGAAATGCTACTCAAAGCTTACCTATACAATGGCGGCCATGTCAGACCTGGATTTTGGTTTTAAAATAGCCGGTCTGGCTCAGGAATATGGCGTGGACGGGTACACAACCCCGCAGGTTATGGCCTTCGCCCTTGAGCTTTATGAAGCCGGCATTTTGACTGACCAGGACCTGCCGGGATTCCCGTCCGATAACGAGGAGAGATTCTTCTATTTACTTGAAAAAATTGTTCGGCGGGAAGGTATTGGAGATGTTTTGGCCAATGGTGTTTACTGGGCGGCCAAAAAGATTGGCAAGGGGGCCGAGGAGTACGACCACAATACTATTAAGAAACATGAGCAGATACCTATCAAACTGGGGGTGCTCAACCCTATTTATTACATCATGTGGGCCACAGGTGAGAAAATCAACATTACCCAGATTGAAGGGCAGATACCCCAGGCGCCTTTTCTTACTAAAGAGGAGAGAGAGGAGTTTGTAAAGGATTGGGTCCAGGTTCCCAATGAAAAGTTTAAGGAATTTGTCTTGAACTGGGAGCCACGCACACTTCCATATTACCCGACTACTGAAGCATCTTGTGAACTTGTTGAATGGCAGGAGACTATGCATTATATTGACGACGCCACCGGGGTATGTGCCGGTCTGTCATCATTTCCCATCAAGCCTCCGTATCATATACATAATCTACCGCGTTTAATCTCACTGGCCACCGGTATGGATATCGATGAAGCCGGACTATGGCAGATAGCCAAGAGGAACCGGACTTTAATCAGAGCCATTAATATAAGAAGAGGCATGAGGAGAATTGATGAGAAGCCGCCTGAAGACCACTGGAGGAAGAGATTCCCTGAGATGGAAGCTAAACTGCTTGACGAGTATTATAAATTTAAGGGATGGAATAATGAAGGCATCCCTACCAAAGAGACTTTAGACGAACTCGGTTTGGATTACGTTGGCCAGGACTTAGAACAAAGAGGGGTTTATAAAGAGAAAAAGGCCAAGGTAGCTAAACAGGCAGCTAAGAGTGATTCAAAAAGAGCAAAAAGTCAGCGGAAACCTGCAACTAAGAGGGATTCTAAAAAATGAAAAAAGTCAAGGTAATCAAGATCGACGTTGATAAATGCAATGGTTGCCGGGCATGTGAGGCAATCTGCTCCGCCTTTCACTCTGAGCCAAAATACAGCAGCACTAACCCGGAGAGGTCCCGGATTCGGGTGCTTTTTGACCCGCTAAAAGATGTTTATGTTCCGGTA
>CAYNDE010000444.1:0-1661 GCA_964395535.1 uncultured Pirellulales bacterium | reverse complement strand
CGCCCCGGCTTGACATCGACATATTCAGCTACAGCATTGTTTTGCTGCAGGATGGTCTGGCCTTCGCCGATGGTTACTTTATATTTATCTTCACAGAAGCTCAGCAGCTCGCGGAACCGCCAGACGCCGGAAAAATCCAAAGGCTTGTTTCTGGTTGCCCAGCGTTTGGCAAAATCGCTTAATTTACCGGGAACCTCAATCTTGTCCCAGTTATAACGTATATCCAGCAGTTCACCGCATTGGGGGCACTTAAACATCGCCTGGGCGCAGTCGAACTCGGCCCCGCAATCCGGATTAATACATTTCTGATAAGCTGCACCAGTCATACTCATTTTCAAAATTCCTTCTCAATCTTTACTTTCCTGGAATTATAAATAATAAAAAGAGCTATTTGTACAAAAATCGGCTAATTAGCACGGCGACTTTGCCGACGGGGCATCTAAAATGATAATAAAACACATTTTTTCGCGCTTACTTTATGCGTAAAATCAGACAATATAACAGACGCTGATTCAGCAATATAAGATTGAGAGGTTAACCTTCAGAACGTGCCGGATAAATCAGAGACAAGATTAGTTAAAGCCGCTGTCGGCGGCGACATCGAGGGCTTTGGTAAATTATGCCAGCGGTATTACGCAGCAATGGTGGCGATCGGGTATTCGGTTCTGGCCGACCATCAGCTTGCTGAGGATGCCGCCCAGGAAAGCTTTGCCCGGGCGCTCATTAACCTAAAGAATTTGAGGAACAAAACAAAATTTGTACCGTTGCTGGCCGCCATTTGCAGAAATGTTGCCAAAGATATGATCGCGACCAAGGCGAAGCATATTAGCACGGAAGATCTTTCACAAGTAGCCGAGGAGAACAGTAACGATGAAAACAACTGCGCAATTCGTCGAGCCATTGAGCAATTGCCTGTCTCTGCAAAAGAATTGATAGTATTACGGTACTACAACGGCCTATCTTATGAAGAGATTAGCTCTGTGTTGGGGATTTCCAAACCGACGATTAACGGCAGACTAACAAGGGCAAAAAGAAAAATGACAAAATATTTGAGGCGCAATGGTTTCCTGGAGAACAAATTATGAAAGCTGATAAGAATAATAAAAAGTTAGACGAACTTATCTTCAAGACTATCGGTCGTGAGAAACCAAAGTTCGATTTTGATAAGTGGAAAGCAAAGCACCAAAAGGAAATCCAAACTTTTGAATCACAAACAACAGGTAGGCAGGTCGAATATTTTGCCCAACCGCTAAATATTTGGAGAACAATTATGAAAAGCAGAATAGGAAAAATAGCCGCGGCGGTAGTGATAATTGTGTCAGTATTCGCGGGCATACATTTTCTTGGTGGTCTAACTGAAAGTGTCGCGTGGGCTGATGTCGTCCGGCCCATCCTAACCACCCGTACTGTGGTATTCAATGTTATTACGGTCGAGGGAGAAAATGTTCCCATCACCAAGGTTATGAACATGGGTACGCAACGGGTCAGAAGCGAAGTGTTATCGGCAGATGGAAAGACTGTACAGGCAATAGTAATCTTCGATTATGCTACTTCCCGGATGCTCGAGCTGATCCCGAATAAGAAGATAGCGGTATTAATCGAACTGAAAGACATACCGGAGAAACCAGAAAACGTCTTAGAAACAATGAGAAACATTATTA
>CAYNDE010000443.1:0-1662 GCA_964395535.1 uncultured Pirellulales bacterium | reverse complement strand
GTTGATGGCGGCGGAGGCGGCAGAGCACATATGGCACAGGCTGGCGGAAAAAAACCCGACAAAATCGATGAAGCCCTTAAAAAGGCTTCTGAAATTATAAAAGAGCAGCTTTTAAACATTTAAATAACCAATTCGAAAATTCGTTTTCAAAACATCACCGCAGGGCAAAGGATTATGAAAGTATTAGATGGGAAAGTATCGTCGCTCATTCAGACAAGATACCACTGGGATAAGAAAAACGGGCGGCTTTTGGGCGAAGAAGTTAATTTTGAAAAAGAGCAGATGAAATTGACTGTCAAATGCCTTCAGAATTAAAGAATACTTGACTAATTTGCTTTTATACCCTATAACACAAACCTTATTTTTCACAAAAACAACAAAAAATTTAATTGGAGAGTAGATAATGGAACAGAAAATCTGGCTGAAAGAAAAGGACATACCCCGTCAGTGGTACAATCTGGCAGCGGACTTGCCGACACCGCTTTTACCGCCGCTTGGGCCCGATGGAAAACCGATTACACCGGATATGCTGGCGCCGGTGTTTCCGATGAATCTTATTGAACAGGAGGTTTGCCCGGACCGCTGGGTGGACATACCTGAAGAGATATTGAATATTCTTTATCGCTGGCGGCCGGCGCCACTGAAAAGGGCTGTGTATCTTGAAAAACACTTGAAAACGCCGGCAAAAATTTACTACAAGGATGAAAGTTACAGTCCGCCGGGCAGCCATAAACCAAATACGGCAGTCCCCCAGGCCTGGTACAACAAGCAATTCGGAATGAAAAAGCTCACTACAGAAACAGGTGCAGGGCAATGGGGCAGCGCCCTGGCTTTTGCGTGCAAAATAGTCGGTCTCGAGTGTAAGGTCTTTATGGTTCGAATAAGCTTCGACCAGAAGCCGTTTCGAAAGATAATGATGCAGGTCTGGGGTGCCAACTGCGTGGCAAGCCCGAGTAACGAGACAAACGCCGGCAGAAAAGTTCTTAAAGAGATGCCGAATACACCGGGCAGCCTTGGAATAGCTATAAGCGAGGCGATTGAAGAGGCTGTAATGGATAAGGCCGGCAAGACACGTTACTCGCTGGGCAGCGTTCTCAATCATGTTCTTCTTCATCAGACGATAATCGGTCTCGAGGCCAAAAAACAGCTTAAAGCTGCCGGCGAGAAGCTGCCGGACATCATAATCGGCTGTGCCGGCGGCGGAAGCAACTTCGCCGGGCTGGCGTTTCCATTCACTGCCGACAAAATAAACGGTGCAGATATCGAAATAATACCTGTTGAGCCGACGGCCTGCCCGACGATGACCCGTGCTCCGTTTGCTTATGATTTCGGCGACACTGCCTGCACAACGCCGCTATTGGCGATGCACACGCTCGGTCATGCCTTCATACCTCCGCCAATTCACGCTGGCGGTTTGCGTTATCATGGTATGGCTCCGCTGGTATGCCAGTGCATCAATGAAGGCCTGTTCACACCGCGCTCCCTTGACCAAATCGAATGCTACGAAGCGGCCCTTCTATGGGCAGAGACCGAAGGCGCTATTTGTGCACCTGAGACAAGCCATGCGATTGCTACTGTAATTCAGGAAGCCAAAAAGGCCAAGGAAGAGGGTAAAGAAAAGGTTATTCTATTCAACTACAGCGGTCACGGCCTGATGGACCT
>CAYNDE010000442.1:0-1671 GCA_964395535.1 uncultured Pirellulales bacterium | reverse complement strand
TTATACGAGGCCCTGGGCCATCATAGCATTAGCGACCTTAACAAAGCCGGCGATGTTTGCACCGGCTACGAAGTTGCCTGGCCTGCCGTACATCTCGGCGGCGAGCTTGCTGTTACCGTAGATGGTTTTCATAATCTTTTTGAGCTCGGCGTCAGCTCTTTTAAACGGCCAGGCGGTTCGCTGATTGTTCTGTGCCATTTCGAGACCTGAGACGGCGACTCCGCCTGCGTTTGCTGCTTTGCCGGGCAGGAAGATGACTTTGTTTTTGAGGAAGACTTCTACAGCCTCTGGCGTACAGGGCATATTGGCGCCTTCGCCGGATGCTATGCAGCCATTTTTGACGAGTTGTTTTGCAGCTTCTTCGTCAAGCTCGTTTTGTGTTGCGCAGGGCAGCGCGATATCGCATTTGATGCCCCAGATGCCGCGGCAGCCCTCGGTGTACCTGGCTTTTTTGTGGATTGAGATATATTCCTTGATTCTTTTTCTCTCGATTTCTTTTAGCTTTTTTATGGTATCGAGTTTTATGCCGTCGGCGTCATAGATAAAGCCGTTCGAATCGCTCATAGCGACGACTTTGCCGCCGAGCTGCTGGACTTTCTCGGTGGCGTATATTGCGACATTGCCGGAGCCTGAAACGACGACGGTTGTTCCGTCAATTTCTTTGCCTGCGTCTTTTAGCGCTTCTTCGATTATATAGACGAGGCCGTAACCGGTTGCCTCGGTTCTTACGAGTGAGCCGCCCCAGTCGAGGCCTTTACCTGTAAGGACGCCGGTGAACTCGTTGCGTATTCTTTTATACTGGCCGAACATAAAACCAATCTCTCGGCCGCCAACTCCAATGTCACCGGCAGGCACGTCAGTATCGGGGCCGATATGCCGACTCAGCTCAGTGATGAAGCTTTGACAGAATTTCATTACCTCGTTGTCGGTTTTACCCTTGGGGTCGAAGTCGGAGCCTCCTTTTCCGCCGCCCATCATAAGGCCTGTAAGCGAGTTTTTGAAGATTTGCTCGAAGCCGAGAAATTTGATGATGCCGATGTTGACACTCGGATGGAATCTCAGGCCGCCTTTGTAGGGGCCGAGCGCGCTGTTGAATTCGATTCTGAAACCTCTGTTTACCATGTTTTCTCCCTCGTCGTTCTGCCAGGGTACGCGGAATATGAGCTGTCTTTCGGGCTCGACGATACGTTCGAGGATGTTTGCCTCTATATATTCGGGATGCTTTTCGAGAACGGGCTCGAGAGAGTCGAGGACCTCCTTTACAGCCTGGTGAAATTCAGGCTCACCCGGATTGCGTTGCAGAACCCGGCTATAAACCTCTTGAATTACGCTTTTAGTTGGCATATTCGTAATCTCCGAAAAAATTATCTTTCTTTTTGTTAACTTATTATTAAAATAAGTGAGTTTAATATATAAAATTCTCAGCTTACTGATTTTTAGCTCGGAATTCAACATAATATCGTATTGAGTTAAATGGTGGTAGCTTTAAAAAATGATAATAACTATAATGAGGGCTTATAATGCATATTGAAACATTAAAGATATTTTGTGACCTCGCGGAGCAGCTTAGTTTCTCCAAAACGGCGGAGAAAAATTTTCTAAGTCAGTCGGCGGTATCTCAGCAGCTTGCCCAATTGGAGCTTACTCATAACTGTCAGCTTATTAACCGCA
>CAYNDE010000441.1:0-1671 GCA_964395535.1 uncultured Pirellulales bacterium | reverse complement strand
ACCTGCCGGCAGGATTTTGCCGTAACCGAAAGGTTCTGTCGCATCGATTGTTATTATGTCGAGGTCTCTGCCGAGCCTTCTGTGCTGAAAGCCGTCATCGAGGATAAGCAGTTTGCTGCCGAAGGTATTGACGGCGGTTTTTGCTCCCATCAGGCGGTCGGGATTTACTATTATTTTTGCGTCGGGACAATTAGCGGCGAGCAGCGCAGGCTCATCTGTTTGAATATTGCGTGTCCCGGTTTTGTAGCCTCGGGTCAGGATGGCGGGATTGATGTTTTTTCCTCGCAGAAAATTATATAGCCAGATAACCAGTGGAGTTTTGCCCGTTCCGCCTGCTGTAATATTACCGATGCTGATAACAACGGCTTGGGCATGGCGGCTCTTGAGCACTTTCTTATCGTACAGGAAATTGCGGACCCTTATCGCTGCGGAATAGGGCAGAGATGCTGCTGACAATAAAAAACGCAAAGTCACTGCGGCGAAATCCCGCCTTTGGCCTGAAATTAGCTTGCGATAGTATTGCTGATTCAATTATAGGGCCTCTCACTTCTTTTCTTTTGTAAGGCTAAATAGTAAATGGATGAGTAAAATTAGTCAATTATAAACAAAGAAGGCTGCTGTGCTGTTTTGTGCGGCTGGACTATCAGATTGTATCTTCGGTATAGGGCAAAAAATGCCAGCCTGAAAAAAACAAATTTTTCTTGAAGTATGGTCAAATGACCATATAATGGGACCGAAGCTGTCTGGAGACAGAACTATGGAACCGCTGACGGAAAAACAGAAAAGGGCGTTTGATTTTATCGCGGACAGGCTGCGGGAAAACAGCCCGCCGAGCCAGAGGGAAATCGCCGGCCATTTCGGCCTGACACAGAACGCCGCATACCAGCTTGTCCGCTACCTGAAGAAAAAAGGCTACCTCGCCGACACGGGCGGACACAGAGGACTTAGATTGTCTGAGGAGTATGTAAAAAAGATTCGGGACATCGAGGGCGTACCAATCGTAGGACGTGTTGCTGCGGGCCTGCCGAGCCTCGCTGAAGAAAATATCGAAGGCTTCATCCAGCCGGAAAGAATATTCGGGCGCGGCGAGAACGTGTTCGCCTTGAGAGTTGCCGGTGATAGTATGGTTGATGAGGGTATTATGGACGGCGATTTTGTCGTGGTCGAGCCGGCTGTGGAAATTAAAGACGGACAGATTGCGGTTGTTATGCTTGATGGTGAGGCGACGGTCAAAAAAATATTTGTTCAAAGAAACCGGGTAGCACTGAAGCCCGCCAACAGAACCGCCGGATATAAAACCAGGTATATAAAACGAAGCGAGACAAATGCGCATATAATCGGTAAGGTGATAAGCTGTTTCAAATTACTTGGCTGAGTTGGCTGTAAAATGACTGCTGAAATTTATATTGGAATCGCAGGCTGGTCGTATCCCGACTGGAAGTCGATTGTCTATACGGACCCGAAGCTCGACAAGCTCGAATTCGTGAGCGGCTTTGTCGATTGCATAGAGATTAACAGCACGTTTTACGCACCGCCCCTTGAGAAAAATACCGAATCCTGGCTCGACAAGACCGCAAAAAGAAAGGACTTTTTCTTTACCGCGAAGCTGCACCGCGATTTTACACACGAGGGTAAAATCGAGCCGGAAATGGTCAGGCAGTTTCACGCAGG
>CAYNDE010000440.1:0-1671 GCA_964395535.1 uncultured Pirellulales bacterium | reverse complement strand
TGGCAGCAAGTGCGATAGCGATACCGCCGAGGCCTGCACCGAGCAGGATTGACTTAACGTCCTGATGGAGGACATTGTCAACAATGTGTATTAGGGCGACGATGGCAATAGTGATACGCAGGGCCTTTCGGACAATAGGTACGAGCATATCGTCGAGCTTGGTTTGGGTCTTGCTCGTCCATTTGTAGAGGTAGTGTTCGACAAGGTCAACGAGTTTGTAAAGAGCGTAAGCGATAGCGATAGCGGCGACTGCCTGTGAGACTTGTATCCAGGTAGTCTCGACCGTAGGGCTGATTCCCCCCTTGGGAGGAACGGCTTCGGGGTCGGCAAAAACCATACAGAGCTTTGCTGCATATATACCAATGGCAAAAAACATCACCGAGAGCGGCTTGATGATGCACTTTAAAAATAATATCAGAATTGTAACGCCCTTTTGCTTTTCTTTTCTCAGAGTATAATTGCTGATTGCGAACTGGACAATCCTGCTGATAATCAGTGTTACAATTATTGTCAGTAAAACAAGAATGTAGCGCCAAATCGGATTGTTTTCTGCAAGCTCATAATTGAAAATGTTAAAATAATTATTGCCTTCTGCAATGATATTGGTAAGTTTCTGTTCCAGCATAAAGGCCTCTTAAAAAAGTTATAATAATCAAACCGGGATTTTTAATAATATTAATGAACAATGCTGTATAGTCAATAATCATTTTACCGAAATGGTGTTGTTGCAAGCATTATATTTGGTTTGTTTTTGCTTTACGTGGGCAGGCTGTTCTGGGACAATAATGTTCTGAATATGGTTTTGTGTTAATTGTCAGCCGGCAAAAGGAGCTCGAAATTATGTGGATTGTCATTGCTGTAATTGCAGTTATTTTGGTTGTTATTGTATTGATTTATAACGGCCTGATAGTGAAGAAAAATCGGGTAGCTAATGTTTTCAGCACCATCGATGTTATGCTCAAGAAAAGATATGATCTTGTCCCGCAGCTTGTCGAGACGGTCAAAGGATACGTACAGCACGAGAGGGGCCTTTTGGAGAGGATAACCGAGCTTCGCTCGAAGGCTGCTGCCGGCAGGATGAGTGATAATGATGCGGTTGTTTTGAACAATGAATTGGCGAAGTTATTGAGCAGGCTGTTTGTTGTTGTTGAGAATTACCCTCAGTTAAAGGCCAATGAGAATTTTATGCACCTGCAGAGAACGCTCACCGAGCTTGAAGAGCAGCTCTCAGCCGCCAGGCGGGCGTTTAATGCAGCGGTCAACGATTATAACAATGCCGTTGAAATGTTCCCGACGAACATCGCAGCCTCGATGATGGGCTACAGAAGAAAAGATTACTTCGAAATCGCCGAAGACGAACGTAAAAGTGTCGATGTAAATATTAATCTACAGAATCCGAAAAATGTTTAGGATTGTTAGCCCCTTGCACTACAAGGGGTTTTGTTTTTATATTTCCCCTGCCGTTCTTGTCCGCCATCCTGTCCTTCGTAACTCGAAGAGTGAAGGAGGAAGTCTTGACGAAGGCGGATCACGGCAGGTTTTTGTCGTTTTTCAATCACGAAATTACACGAATTAACACCAATTATTTATGCTCGGTCCGTCAAATGAAAGCCGGTTCTCCGCTTACTACAACGATTAAAAAATCATCGTCTGTTACTGTCTTAGGTATTC
>CAYNDE010000439.1:0-1671 GCA_964395535.1 uncultured Pirellulales bacterium | reverse complement strand
TTCCACTCCCTCACCCCCTGTGCGATTTCTCAGTTATGCTAAATCGCTGATTACCTTCTTCAGCTCAATTTCTTTACGTTTTCTTTACGTTTTTGTGATGTTTTCATTATATTTTTAACTTGCATATCGCCCCGGATAACTGATAAAATACAAATAGGTGATGGCTCACCCGCTGTCGTCTGAATACTTTTCTCGGAAGAGACCTGTTGACGCAGGTCTTTTCACGTGATTTAGTTATTGATTTATATTTCAACTCCCTGTTATAGAACTATGATCTAGCCGTTTCGTACCACATTATCTATTACTATAGTCACCCATGCCTAGGTATTTATACATAGAACATAATACTTTGTCAAGTGCCAATAAGTCCACAGGAGTTAAATAAACTCCCAAAAGGCTCTTTGGGAACTGAGGCTGATAAATGAAAAAGCAAGAGCTTGCCGACTTTCTATCGAAAATATGCAAAGATAAAGGCTTATCGCTACGCAGCCTCTCTGTAAATGCAGGGCTCAGTCCCGGCACGGTTCATAGCATCCTCAACCGGGAACACGAGCCTTCACTCCATTCACTGAACCGGTTGGCGGATTATCTGGGTGTAAAGAGGCAATACCTGTGGAAGCTGGCCGGCCTGCTCGACGACAATGATTTAGATGAAAATATTAGTTGCCCTGACCCGCGCATGAGCTACTTATGCGATAAATTCAATTTATTATCCACTCCAACCAAAGACCTGATAATCCATATCATCGAGGACGTCGTAAACTACCATGTCAACGAAAATACATCTAATAGAATTAATAGTTAAAGTTTTTTTCCTGTAAAACGCTGGCTTTCATATCGGCCTCCTTGTTAATAATCAGGTTGACACTGATAAATAAATCAGGTTGACAACTTTGCTGCGGCCAACAAAAAATCGGCCTCAACTCTTAAGCCTTTAATCAATCTTTTCCATGTCTTCACCGCAACATACCAGTGTGCCACCACCCGCCATGGTGACAGTGACTTCGTTTCCACAGATATTACAACGGTATTTCTCTCCAATTTGTTCTACTGCCATGGTTTGATGTCTCCTTTCCGGAATTGTTATTCAAATTGAATTTTAATAGACAAAATGCTTTAAGAAAGCGATATTTATTACATTATCGAGTTATAAATATTGTTATAATTGTTAAACAATATTCATTATTGTATTTTTTAAGGATGCTATAATACTTAAACCAATTCGGGAGTCAAATTGGAAGGTGTTAGTTACCAAGTATAAAAGAATTCTTCACCAATATGTCTTTCCCCATGCCCCATCACCGAAAGCTCTATCTTGTCTTTCGCAATAATATGATCAAAATTATATAGAGGCAGAGTTGTTGAGAAAATCGTGGTGGACCCGGCTGCTGACAGGTTGCAGAATATAGCCCCCGTGAAGGGTCTGAAATAAAGGAGGCAAACAATGGTTACTGATAAATCCACCGAACAGCGACTTGGCCGGCTTCGCATCTGGAATATCTCCGTCGGCCTGATTCTCGCGGTACAGGCCGCCATGATGGCGGTACTAACCAACAACTTCTCTCTTCCGGTGACAGCCACTTTCATGACCGGGCCGCCCGGCTCCGCGATTGAGCTTCACCATCTGTTTGATATCGCCACGGGTTGGGGCGTTTTTACGTTCCTCGCAAT
>CAYNDE010000438.1:0-1676 GCA_964395535.1 uncultured Pirellulales bacterium | reverse complement strand
AACCACCTATGAAGAACTCGAAGTCAAGTAATAAAATTCCTTTTGCCTCATTTTTTTTGCTTTGAGGGCATCCTGATTTACACCTGTCAGAATCAGCCTTGACAAAAACTTCTTTACATTGAACCGAATTTAATAACATCGGCATATCAATCTGATATCATTTCTCTGCTTCGGATTCCGGGCAAACATATAAATGTTGCCAACCACCTATCGGGGACACACACAAAAAGCGGTCCATGCAGATGATTGAGGCACAGCAAAAATGGCGGCGGTTCATTCACGGATCGGGGACATACCATACGGCAGTCCAGTGGTTAAACAGGAACACGCCGCCGGAATTAACCTCGATATCATAATTATTACTATATGCCAACACATTCTTCAGCCGGTTCTGATAAAGATGCCTTGCTCAGGTCAAACTGACAGCTTCTTTTCCATATACCCCACATCACGGTCAAAAGTTTCCGCGCAACCGTGTGGCGGGCGTTGCTGGGTATTATACCATTTTGCACCATCCTTTCGTAATCAGCTCTGAAGGCATTTTGTTTGTTGTTTATAGCTGTCAGGGCGGCGCCGAGAATCGCATTTTTCAGGGTACGGTTAGCCGCCCAGGGCAGTTGCAACCTGGCTGGTTTTGGTTTTCCTTTTTTGTCGGTTCCGCTTGTGGTTCGCTGTAAACCAACGCCGCAGTATTTCCATAGCTTATTTTTCCTTTTGAACCGCCAGGGTGTGTCCAGATAAGCGAAGATAGTGACGGCACGGATAGTACCGATACCGGCAAGCTGTTTCCAGATACGAATGATGGGATATTTTTTACTCAGATTGATTAACTGCTGTTTTGCCATCCGTGCCTGTTTTGCAGTGGCGTCATAGCCGACCCAGAGCATAAGTAATTGTTTGGCCAGGGGCGGCTGTTTCAATTTTGTAAGCCAGACATCTCGATGCTCAGGCTGACGCAGAACTTTACGAGGCATATTGATACCATACATCCGACAGCGAGCGCGAATCTTGTTTATGTTGCGAACGGCGTCGCGAATGCGGTCATGATATAAACCGACCCAGTTCTTAAGCTCAACTCGCTGTTCATCGTCGCTATGGTAAACTTCCCTGAGATAGCCGCCTGCCAACAGCATTGCCAGCTTGGCAGAATCAATCCTGTCGTCATGGTCGCCGTCAGAGCTTATCAACTTGTTGCGTCGAGGGTCGGCCACAACAAAACGCTCAACCTTCCGATGCAGATTGCGATAGAGCCAGCCGGACATCGGTCCTTCTTCGATGGCCATGTACTTTTTGCCCTGCAGCGAGTTCAGGACCTGCTTCACAGCTGATATACTGGCTGGTGTTGTGTAACGTTTTACGATTCTTTTTCTGTTTTGGATTGCCATCTCTATACTATTGCTATGCACGTCAGCTCCGATATAATACGTTGCCATAAGGGGCCTCCTTTCGTATAAGGGTTAACAATTTCCTGAATTATACTTGAGGATGCCCTTTCTTCATATCTTCACAGATTAACACTGATTAACACTGATAAAATAATACATATCGAGAGAAAAAAGCAGAGAAAAATATTGCCACAGAGCGGCTGTGTTAGATTTCAAGTATTTTTTAGAGATTTTTGCGGAGTCCATAAACTTTGGTCCCTTATCATTGTATTCAAAATAACCAGAAGCTTT
>CAYNDE010000437.1:0-1677 GCA_964395535.1 uncultured Pirellulales bacterium | reverse complement strand
TTTATAATCGGTGTTGACATTTAGCATAGCGCTGTTATCTATGACACGGATTGCGGCATATACAGGCTCGCCTTTATTAGTTGTCATATCCAGAAGCTCAATCCACTTCGAATCGGCTATGCCGTCACCATCCGCATCGGCAGAGGTCTCTTGCAAATTACCATCGATGTCAACCCCGATATCCGGGTAATCATCAACATATTTTCCCAGTCCAATCTTTTCTACACTGACATTTCTAACACAATCTTCAGGTTGCGTATATTCCCAGTATGTACCAGCCATTACCTTCAAAAAGCCGGTAACATCACTAATCTGCTGCCAAAAGTAGTTTGTGCCATTAAGAGTGTACGGCTCAAGGCTTGCCAGCCAGGAGTTACAGGGGTCGGGATAGTCATAATATTCCTCTCCAGGATGGGGTGTATCCCAGACGAGCTGCTGAGAGATTTGCGAGATTACGGTATCGACGGCGGCATCGAGCTGCTTATTTTCCTCTATTGCAGAGGTCGAGAGCTTGTCAACTCTCGATGTTAAAAGGAAAACCAGGCCTACAAGGGCCAAAAGAGCAGTGATGACAAAGACCATAATAAAAGCCGAGCCGTGCAAAAACGTATTTTTGAATCTATCCTTTTTCATTTCCGGGCGCCTTTCCTAAACCACTAAGACACAAAGATGATTGGTTAATTAGTTAATTAAGTTAATTAGTTAAATAATTTTTTTCTCTGGGCTCTCTGCGGCTAATTATCTCTGCGTTTTAACAACTCTTTTTTAAGCCACGAATTAACACGAATTATTTTATCACTGATTTCGCTGATTAAATTGATTTTTTCGTTTCAATGTAATCAGCGATTAAAAATTTTTCTCTGTGCTCTCTGTGGCCTCTGCGGCTAATAATCTCTTCGGCTAATTGTCCAAATAAACAATGTGGGTGAACCTTCTGCCGCCATCGAGAATTCCTTTGGAATCGTAAAGAGTAAAAGTAAACTTGAGCGCTTTCGGCTTTGGACTATTCGGTCCCCAGGCACCATCGTTCGAATCCCAGACTATCAGGCCTGCTGAGTTGATATATCCATCGGTCCTATCAATCTTAAACTCTCCGATATTCTCACACATAAAGCTTCTAAAATTATTGGCATCGCTCAAGTCTATGGATTCTTTAAAAAGGACATCGACATCATCCAGTCTCGATAAATCCGCTTTGCACTGTGAGAAACTCCAACCATTGCAGTCATCCGGTAGCTCGTCGATTAACGGGTTGGAAGTAGGTGTTAATAATAATACATCCCTGACAAGCCTGCACTCACTAAGATTCTTACCAAAAAAATCACTTTCATGTCCCCAGAAAACACGGGCAATGTTGCTTTTAACAGACGGGTCGAACCACGACTGGAAATCGCCTGTGGTGAAATAATATATTTTGTCCATATAAACATCTTCAGTGTAGGGTTTGTCTTCGTAAACATCCCTTTTTTCGTAAAAATCTTTTTGAATTTTTAGAAATCCATCTTTGCAAAAGCCCTCGAAGTCGCTGTTAAGCTGCTCGGTTATTGCGCGGAACTTTTGCATAATCTCGGTATTAGCGCCGGCTGAGCGGTAGCCGTCTATACTGCTTTTGAATATGACCGAAACAAAGCCTGCCAGCATAGCCAGGATGGCTACGGCGGTTATAAGCTCAGCTAA
>CAYNDE010000436.1:0-1677 GCA_964395535.1 uncultured Pirellulales bacterium | reverse complement strand
GCCCAGCCCTGGGCGAGATACAGCGTGGAATACGCCGAAATGCTCGAAAAAGGATCCGTAAAAGAAGAGCAGTAAAACTAAAGAAAAGGGCTGTTAAATCCTTAAAAAACGCTAAAGCATTGTTTATTTTTAGCACAAAAATAGCGAAATCCAAGCCCGACAAAATGAGACATAGATGCCCAACCTGCAAAAAACATTTCAAAGCAGCTTCTGAGGTAGCAAAATATTTCCCATTCTGCTCAGAAAGATGCAAACTGATAGATTTGGGAGAGTGGCTCGATACCGGATACAAAATAACCACCCCCCTTTCCGAAGACAAATCCGACAAACAAACGGACAATAACAAGCGATAAAAATCCTGTAAAATTTATTGAAAACGACCGATAATAAGGTTATATATTACGCATCTATGAATTAGTTAAAAAATGATTATAAAAGAAATTATTCGAAAGGATGCGAAATGAACGACAATCAAAATTTAACTGAAGGCCTTAAAAATCCCCTTTTTTTGAAAATTTTCCAGACTTTTCGTATGGCAATCCAGCCTAAAAGCCTGATAATCGCGCTGTTAGCCCTGATTATCATCTGCCTTGTGGGCTGGGTTCTGGATATTACAAACAGCGTTGTCAAAACCAGCAACGGGACAACCGAGCTTGACATTTATTTAGTCGAGCCGGACCGAGTGCTTTATTTTATCAAAACAAACGAGGAAATCGGCTGCGAGCATACCGGTGTGTTCGCCACAGTATGGAAGTTTGCCGCTGTAAGATTCAATAGCGCTGTAAATTCCCTTTTGCAGCTTAACCTTCAGCAGTTCTCATTCGACGTGGTCAGCTACTGCCAGGCGATAAAATGGGCATTCAAGTATCACCCAATTTACTGCATATTATTTGGGCTGATAAAGCTTTGCATCATATCTGTCGCGGGCGGCGCCATCTGCCGTATCGCAGCGCTTCAGCTCGCACGAGGTGAAAAGGCCGGCCTGTTCGAGGCCTTGCAATACAGCGGCAAAAAATTCACCAGCTTTTTCGCTGCGCCTCTTATTCCGCTTGGAATCATTATCGTAATAGGACTTTTAATATCGCTTCTGGGACTCGTAGGAAATATACCTTATATCGGTGAGCTGATAATGAGTATATTTATGTTCCTTGCTATTCTTGCAGGGGCTCTGCTTGCAATAATTTCGATAGGCGCAATTGGAGGATTTAATCTGATGTTCCCGGCGGTGGCGTACGACGGCTCGGACTGTTTCGACGCTATAAGCCGTTCGATGAGCTACGTATATGCAAGGCCTTGGCGGATGGCATTTTATACGGCAGTGGCTTTAATCTACGGCGCTATCTGCTATATATTCGTTCGCTTTTTTGCGTTTTTGATTCTGTTTATTACGCATCTGTTCTTAGGCGTGGGAATCTTCGTCGATAACAGCAGCAAGGAGGTTGACAAGCTGTCTGCGTTATGGCCGGAAAGCAACTTTGGGATACTTGTCGGCCCCATCAGCTTCGCAAATGCGAACTTTACGGAGTCAGTCGCGATAGTTATCACTTATATATGGCTATTGATTGTTGTCGGATTGGTAATCTCTTATATAATCAGCTTTTACTTTTCAGCAAATACTATCATCTATTCGCTTATGCGTCAGCGTGTCGATGGAACCAATTTCGACGATATCTATAC
>CAYNDE010000435.1:0-1684 GCA_964395535.1 uncultured Pirellulales bacterium | reverse complement strand
TAATACGAAAGGAGGCCCTTATGGCAACGTATTATATCGGAGCTGACGTGCATAGCAATAGTATAGAGATGGCAATACTCAATCGAAAAAAAATCGTACAACGCTATACAATACCCGCCGGCATATCAGCCGCAGCTGAAGTTCTGGACTCATTGAACGGCAAAAAGTACATGGCAATCGAAGAAGGTCCGATGTCAGGCTGGCTCTATCGCAATCTGCTTCGCAAAGTTGATCGTTTCATAGTATCCGATCCTCGCCGCAACAAATTGATAAGCTCCGACGGCGACCATGATGACAGGATCGATTCGGCCAAACTGGCAATGCTGCTGGCAGGTGGTTATCTCAGAGAGGTTTACCACAGCGATGATGACCAGCGGGTCGAACTGAAGCATTGGGTAAGCCTATATCACGACCGCGTTCGCGATGCCGTCCGAAACATAAATAAGATTCGCGCTCGCTGCCGTATGCATGGTGTGACTATACCTCGCAAGGTCCTGCGCCAGCCCGAGCATAGAGCGGCCTGGCTGAGAAAGCTTAAGAATACTGCTTTATCTAACCAATTATCTATGCTCTGGATAGGCTACGATGCCACCGCCAAGCAAGCACGAATGGCAAAACAGAGGTTGATCAATTTAAGCAAAAGATATCCCATTACTCGTCTCTGGCAGCAACTACCCGGCATAGGCATAATTCGTGCGGTTACTATTTTCGCTTATATTGATACACCCTGGCGGTTCAGGAAGAAAAACAAGCTATGGAAATACTGCGGAATCGGCTTACAGCGAACCGCCAGCGGCACCGACAAAAAAGGTAAACCAAAACCGGCAAGGCTACAATTACCCTGGGCGGCCAATCGTATCCTGAAAAACGCGATATTAGGCGCTGCTCTAACTGCTATACACCAGAAACAGAACTTCTTCAAAGATGATTACGAAAGGATGGTGCTTAATGGAATAATGCCCAGTAACGCCCGCCACACAGTGGCCAGGAGACTGCTTACTGTGATGTGGGGCATGTGGAAAAGAAGCTGTCAGGAAGGTCTGGATGAAGTATCTTTGCCAGAACTGAACGAGAAAAACGTTTATGCATATTAATGATCATGATATCGAGGTTAATTTTGGCGGTGTGTTCCTTTTTAGCCACTGGACGCTCCTTTGGGATTGTCCCCGCTCTGTGAATGAACCGTCGCCTTTTATAGCTGTGCCTCATAATCTGCATGGACTCCCGTTGGATTGGGATGTCCCCGATAGGTGGTTGGCAACTTTATTTGTGTTTGCCCTAAGACCGAGACAGAGAATTGATATCAGAGAGATATGCTGAAATTATTAATTGCTGTTCAGTGAAAAGATGTTTCTGCCGGGTTTGATTTGACAGCGTGAACCAGGATGCCCTCAAAGCAATTATTTTTGAGGTAGTGGAAAATTTATTATTTGACTTTGAGTTCTTCATAGGTGGTTAATGTTTTCTCTGAGTTCTCTGCGTAATTGCCTTCTTCCCAGATCCTTCGAAAAGCAGCAGCTCTTGCTGTATTTGCGAAGCCAGTAACAGGAATCGCACCAATAATTGTTGGCAGGGCCACTAACTGCAGTGCCGCATTCATAAGTACAAGAAGCAATAGTTTCCAGAAATTTCCCCTGGTTATCTGCCAGCTTATCTTTATCGCAGCCATTGCCGGCTTTTTCCC
>CAYNDE010000434.1:0-1686 GCA_964395535.1 uncultured Pirellulales bacterium | reverse complement strand
GATTCACCGAATATACATTTCCTTTCTCTGAAAGATTTCGAAGAATTTTGCAAAGGGCTCGGAGCAAAAGTTGAAAAGAAAATCCCTCTTACCAAAACGAGCGAAAGTCCCGTAAAGTTCGCACCGAACCTCTTCGCCGAGCAGGTCGTTTACGTAACAAGCAAAGATTGATTTTATCCTGCCTGAACATTTCTCATCTTTTGGGAGTTTCAAGGCCGTGCTCAGTCATTAACTGCTTGTCGAGCATTATCTTTTCAATGTCTCCGTCGGCGATAATGCGTCCGCCGTCTATTAGAATCGCACGTTCGGCCACTGCAAAGGCAAAATTCATATCACAGGTTGCTATAACGAGAGTTTGAGGCAGCTTTTTTAATAATCCTGTCAGGTTATTTCTGTGTCTTGGGTCAAGGCTGCCTTCCGGCTCATCGAACGTAATTATCTTCGGCCTCATCGAAAGTATTGTAGCTATCGCTGCTGCTCTTTTCTGGCCGGCCGACAAATGATGAGGCGCCTTCTCACCCATCCCGCCAAGACCCACCGTCTCAAGTGCCTCGGCAACTCTCTGCTCAATCTGCTCGCCATCAAGGCCCATATTAAGCGGCCCAAAAGCGACATCATCCTGCAGCGTCGGCATAAACAACTGGTCGTCAGGATTATCGAGGCAGCTTCCGATTGATGTTCTTATCTTTCTTATATTCTTTTTATTAACTTCCAGCCCATCGACAAAAACCTTGCCGCTGCCTCTTAAAAATCCTGCCATCGCTAAAAGCAGTGTCGATTTTCCCGCACCGTTCGGCCCGATTAGTACTACCTTTTCACCGGCCTGGATGCTCAAATTAATATCTTCGAGTGCCGCAGTCCCGTCCGGATACTTATATGTTAAGTTTTTTATTTCAACTGCATTTGGCATAGAATGTGGTTATCCCAAAATCGGTTTAACGAAAATAAACAGTCCTGCCGTAAAAGCCGCCGCCAAAAATATAAAAATCAAATCGGCTGCTTGCACCCTCAGCCTCGACATACTGTGCCAGTTTCCGTCAAAGCCCCGTCCCTCCATAGCAATATTGACACGCTGCGCCGTATCGATACTGCGCCCTAAAAGCGAGCCTATCATTGATGAAGCGACCTTTAATTCTTTTTTTACGCCGAGGTTCTTAAGTTTTCTGCCGCTCCTCGCACGAATTATATGATGCGCTCTGTCGATTAAGATAAATATGTAGCGATACAAAAAGCCGAGCTGTATAACCAGTATCTTTGGAAATCCGATTCTTTGCAGCCCGCAAAGCAAATTACCAAAACGGGTTGTCGAGACCAGCGCAATCAAAGCCATCATTGTAATAACAAACTTGCCTAAAATCGAAAAACATCGAAGCCAGCCGGCTGTAACATCCCAGAAGAACGGCCCGAATGCTACCCATACTTCGCTTCTGTCATAGAGTACACTGCTTAAGGCGAGCACCAGAATAAAAGGGCTTACTATTAATATATGTTTGAAAACAAATCTTAGAGGAATACCGGCCAAAACCAGAACGGCGAAAGGCCCGACCGCGTAACAGAATAATATACTGACCGAAGTTCGCGGCAGTGAAATCACCACGGCCGTGAACAAAACAGTTACAATAAACTTTACTCTGCTGTCAAGCCGGTGGATAACAGAATCCTGATAAGCAAATTTATCTATATGCG
>CAYNDE010000433.1:0-1688 GCA_964395535.1 uncultured Pirellulales bacterium | reverse complement strand
TATAATCCCGAAGAGGCCTACAACAGCGTGATGTTTCAGAATTCCAATCTTTCAATTCGTGTCACCGACGCCTTTATGCAGGCTGTCGAAAAAGACGACAAATGGACAACGCGTGCTGTTACAACCGGCGAAAAAGTCAACCAATACTCTGCGCGTGAGCTTATGGACCTCATCGCCGAAGGCACGCGAATCTGCGGTGACCCTGGCCTGCAGTATCACGACACCATCAACCGCTGGCATACCTGCCCGAACTCAGGGCCGATTAACGCATCAAATCCCTGCAGCGAGTATATGTTCATTGACAATTCCGCCTGCAACCTCGCCTCGCTGAACCTTATGAAATTCAGAAAGGAAGATGGTACCTTCGATGTCGAGAGCCTCAAAAGGGCCGTTCGCATCTTTATCATCGCTCAGGAAATCCTTGTCGATAACGGAAGCTATCCAGAAGAAGAAATCACCCTGAACAGCCATATTTTCCGCCCCCTCGGCCTGGGCTTTGCAAATCTCGGCTCAGTAATTATGAGCGAGGCTCTGCCCTACGATTCGGACCGTGCAAGAACGATTGCATCCGCAATCAGTGCAATAATGACCGCTGCCGCCTATGTTACAAGTGCTGAGCTCGCCTCTGCAAAAAGCCCATTCGAAGAGTTTGAAAAAAATAAAGAGTCGATGCTGAAGGTTATAAATATGCACCGCCAGCACGCATACGGTATACCGGAATCTCACTGTCCTGACTATTTGCGAAATGCTGCAAAGGACCTCTGGGACCAGGCCTTTGACCTCGGCACGAAAGCTGGTTTTCGAAACGCCCAGGCAACGGTCATAGCGCCAACCGGCACCATCGGCTTTATGATGGACTGTGACACTACTGGTATCGAGCCGGACATCGCGCTGGTCAAATATAAACTGCTTGCGGGCGGCGGTATGCTAAAACTTGTCAATAAAACTGTGCCTATGGCCCTTGAAAAGCTTGGTTATAGCGCTGACGATATCAAATCAATCTGTGATTACATTAACGAAAACGAGACCATCGAGGGCGCTGCCAAGCTGAATCCTGACCATCTGCCGATTTTTGATTGTGCGTTCAAACCTCGCAACGGGAAAAGATGCATCCATTATATGGCGCATCTGAAAATGATGGCTGCTGTTCAGCCGTTCATCTCAGGCGCAATCAGCAAGACGATAAATATGCCGAACGAAAGCACCGCTGAAAATATTACGGAAGCCTATATGGAGGGCTGGAAGCTCGGCCTGAAAGCTGTCGCTATCTATCGGGACGGCTCGAAGAGGCTTCAGCCGGTCTCTACCAAAAAGCACAGGTCTCAAAAAGCCAAGGCTGCGGACGAAACTCCGCCGCGGCCTTATAGACGACGACTGCCTGATACTCGCAGAAGCATCACACACAAGTTTTCAGTAGCCGGTCACGAGGGCTACCTTACTGTCGGCTTATACGAGGACGGCCAGCCCGGCGAGGTCTTTATCACTATGGCCAAGGAAGGCTCAACCGTCGGCGGCCTTATGGACGTCGTCGGTACCGTTACTTCGATGTCTCTGCAGTATGGTGTGCCGCTGATTACTCTCGTTGACAAGTTCCGTCACGCGCGTTTCGAGCCTGCAGGGATGACCTCGAACAAGGATATCCCGTTTGCGAAAAGTATCATCGATTACATCTTCTGCTGGCTCGGCTG
>CAYNDE010000432.1:0-1689 GCA_964395535.1 uncultured Pirellulales bacterium | reverse complement strand
GATACAGACGTTAAAGTTTGTGCATCTTAACGCAAAAAATGAGCAAAAAGTGACCAAAAAATGACTAAAAATGACAAGAAATGAATAACTTTTGACTCGTTTTGACCTAAAAGTGAGCGATTTTGAACCTGTGAAAAAAAATTATCGAAAAATAAGGACTTATGAAAGAAGGCGACAAAAACAAACCAAAATTAAATACTTAGGTACGAAGGCACAAAGAGTTATGGGCACAGATAGCAGATACTCGATACTCGACTCTCGATACTGGATACTCGTTACTCATAAAAAAATGGCTATATCTCCCGCCGATTGGGGATAAATTTTAAGTCATTGAAACCGGGCAGATACATATTGTTTACCAAAGAGCGGGCGGTTTAGATTTCAAGCATTTTGTGAATGGATTTTGTTCTTGATTTTTCATCAAGAATTATGATATATTTATTCATAATAGTTATATTAAAAAGGACTGTACAATGAGGTGGAGAAAGCTCTTAATTGCATCAGTCATTGCATCTTTTTTATTGTTGTCGTGGCAACTATATTACACCTGGTCCGGCAAAATCATCGGCAGAGAAGTCCAAATCGCCAGAGACGATAAGCTGGATGGTTTTGCAGTTATATCGGCTGGTTGGGATTATAATCTCTGTCTGAACAAAGAAGGTTCTATTATAACCGGGGTACGGAACGATGGACTATGCAATGTCCCTTTGTCCGAAACAGACTCTAATGCTGCTGACGGTAATATAGTTTCCCTCAAAGATGTGGCAGGGGATTATTACTTCGGTGATGGATTGGGAGTGAATTGCAGTCTTACTCTGATCGTTTCAGGTGAGTTCACGTTTATTTGGCATGGATGTTTAGGCACTTACGACGACAACAATGGAATAGCCGGCATTAAGGATGGCGTTCTCCACATCGAGCCAAACAAGCCTAACATACGAGAGGGTTTCCGAGGCACACCCACTGATTTCTTTCCTGTGCGTTGGGGCAGTCGAATGTATTTGATTCCCATTAATGAAATTGTGGACTTTTGTAGCGAAGTCAATCAGGGGATGGAGCCACGGAGTGATAGTCATGGTCTTTATTACCTGCGGGAGAAAGATTGGAACAAGCCAGTTACAGGCAAACCAGTTGTTCCAAAGCAGTGGACAAAGTATTTGTTGAGCCAACCTATAAGGGGCAAGATTACACAATTAATCGGAAAGCAGGAAGGTTGGATCGATGTGGGAGCTGATTCAGGCATTCTTGAAGGCATGATTCTGACGGCTAAGGAACATGGTAATATCATGTTCTCAGAGGTACGAGTCGAAGTGGTGGAGAAGGGACGGAGCCGAATCAAATGCGAATGGAGTGACAGCAAGCTTGTTGTTGGACAGACTGTTTCATCTCGTTTTCATGAATAGACCGTTGCCTGAACAGATTGGTCAAGCGAACTCTGTTATAGTCTTCCTTCGATAAAACTTTTATCTTTGTTTTGAAGCAACATAAAGACTAAACGGTTTGAGAGCTATTTGAAGAAAATCATCTTCAGCGATACCAGAAGAAGTGCGATACCAAAGATTTTGGTAAGGGCTGTGTCTGAGATGTTCGTTGCGAATTTTGCTCCCAAAAGTGCGCCGAAGAAAAATGCGATGCAAATAAAGGCTGCGATTTTTATATCGACGTGACCCTGTTTGTAATAAGCCCAGG
>CAYNDE010000431.1:0-1691 GCA_964395535.1 uncultured Pirellulales bacterium | reverse complement strand
AGTCTGCCGGGAAAACGGAGTGTACCGGACAAGCTCGCCGATTCGATAAAGTTTCGCCGGTATTTGAAAACCTCGCACTTTGGTTTTAAGCCGCATTGCTATCGTCCTTTTACAAACGCTTTTTTATAAGCCGATTTTCATCCAGTAACACTCGACACAAATTTCTTTCAAATCTTTTTGACACCAAATTTTTCTTGTATGTTTTTTTGCATCAACGCTATTCAAATTTCTCTGCCGTCTAAATTCTTCTGTTTGCCTTTTGTATCAATGCCGTTCAAATTTCTCTGCCATCGGGTTTTTTCTATTTGCTTTTTGTATAAATCTTCTTCAAATCTCTCTGCACTTCTTTTCTTATAAATCCTTTTTAAATCTCTTTTCCGTCAAAATTTTTCTATTTGCTTTTTGCATCAACGCTGTTCAAATCTCTCCTGATTTCTTTTCTTGTATAAATCCTCCTCAAATATCTCCCGGCTTCTTTGTTTATAAATCCTCTCCAAATCTCGTCTCACTTTTTTTTTCTTATAAATCTATTTCAAATTTCCCTACCCTCGATTTTCGTCTGCTCGCTTACCTTTCAAAGCTCTATCGGGTGTCTTTTGACGCAATAATCTTATAAATAATATATTTTACGTTTTATAAAATGTAAAGCATCAATCTGCTCCTGTCAACTTTTATTCTTTTTTTTTTGAAAAAATTTTTTATCCGGCAAAATATTTATTAAATTTTGGATAAAGGCAGGTTCTCAGGTCAGAAACTGCCGTTTAGAGGCCTGGGTTATAAGCCGATTATTTTCGGACGTTAGTTAATAATGTGCTTAGGCTGACAGCAAGATAGAAGGTTTGAAGAATGTCGCAGGATAGAGAAAATAATAAAAATTCTGCTAAAACTGTGGAAACTGGTTTATCACTCATTGATAAAATCACTCCTTTGGCCAGGCAGGTTAACTGCCTGGATATTGAAAAAATAGCCTATGTCTGTGTCCATAAAATTCCGCAGTTAATCGGCGCAAGATTTGCCTCGCTGTATATACTTGACCAGAAGGGCGCAATCTTGCATCTGCAAAAATATAACCATCCATATCTTTTGAACAAAATAGTCTCTCTCAGTCAGAATCCGCCTTCTCCTATGGTAATGTCGGTCCTCAGTAAAGAGCTTATTATGATTGGCAATATTGATACTCATAAAAAACCTCCGATAAAAAAGTCGCAGCGCGCGCATATGGAAAATTATAAAACTAAAAATTGCGCCATCGTTCCTCTTATCTGTCACGACAGGGTGGTGGGGGTCCTTAATATTGCTGACAAAATGAGCGGTGACAATTTTACTTCTGGTGATGTTGCGCTCTTAAAGCTCTTTAGCCAGCTTGTCGGCTCTTCTATTGGTAATATTAAAATGTTTGAGAAAATCCAGTACCAGGCTACGACTGACGGCTTGACCGGACTGGCAAATCATAAGATGTTTTATGGTGTTTTGGAAAAAGAGCTCTGGCGAGCCAGGAGATATGGCGGTAAGGTAACACTTATTATGGTGGATATTGATAACCTCAAGAAAATTAACGACACCTATGGTCATCGTGTTGGCGATAAGATAATAAAAAAGGTGAGCAACAGGATAAAAGAGTGTATTCGCCAGACTGACACGCCTGCTCGGTACGGCGGAGACGAATTTGCCGTTGTTTTACCCAACACTTC
>CAYNDE010000430.1:0-1699 GCA_964395535.1 uncultured Pirellulales bacterium | reverse complement strand
TTAACAAAAATTACAAATTACAAAGACCGGACAAGCTGTATTCTTTTCGGCGATGGCGCAGGCGCTGTCATTCTCCAGCGTTCCAGTGACGGTGACAAAGGTGTTCTGTACACTACGATGTACTCAGACCCGAATTACTGGGAGGCGCTGAACTGCCGGGCCTACGGCTCGCTATATCCGGCCGACAGAAAACTCGACGACCCGAATAAAATCTATATGGAAATTCGCGGAAGAGAGGTCTATCAGCAGGCCGTGCGCAGAATCGTGGAAGCTGTAAATGAGTGCCTCGATAAGTGCAATTTGACCATTGATGATGTCGCTATGATTATCTCGCACCAGATGAATGCGAGAATCATCGAATCAGCCTCCAAACGCCTCGGTATGAAGAAAGAAAGGATGTTCATAAATATAGATGAGTACGGAAACACATCAGCCGCTTCTGTCCCGCTTGCTTTCGATGAATGTTACAAAAAGGGCAAAATAAAAAAAGGTGATAAGGTAATTTTTGTTGCCTTCGGAGCAGGGCTTACCTGGGGAGCGGCTGTTATACAATTTTGATAATCTTTTAATTAACAGACAGAAGATAAGACGATGAATACTGCTTTTTTATTTCCGGGTCAGGGTGCTCAAGTTGTCGGTATGGGCTGCGGTTTCGTTGGGGCCTATCCGGCCGCCGCTGAGGTCTTTTCCAGGGCAAACCGCCTGCTCGGTTACGATTTGCAGAAAATCTGTTTCGAAGGCCCGGCCGAGCAGCTCAACAGCACTACAATTTCCCAGCCGGCAATCTTTACCGCTTCTGCCGCTATTTTGGAAGTGCTGAGAACAGAACAGGGAACAAATTCTCTTAAACCGGATGTTACAGCAGGTCTTAGTCTGGGTGAATATACCGCCCTTTATGCCGCTGGTGTGATTAATTTTAACGATTGCCTCAGACTTGTTCAGAAACGAGGCGAGGCTATGCAGGCAGCAGCCGAGAAAACTGACGGTTCTATGGTAAGCATCATCGGCCTTGACGAACAGAAAGTAAGGAATCTTTGTGAACAGGCCGCCCAGGGTGAGCTGCTTGAGCCGGTGAATTTCAACTGTCCAGGCCAGATTGCCGTCAGCGGCTCAAGGGACGCCTGCAAAAGGGCTGAGCAAATCGCTGTCGGGCTCGGCGCAATAAAAGCAGTCCCGCTCGCTGTAGCAGGCGCTTTTCATACCAATATGATGGATTCCGCCGCAGATAGCCTGAGCATAGCACTGGAAAAATGCCGGATAAACGACCCCGCTGAAATAAAAATTGTTGCAAATGTAAACGCTGAGTATTATAACTCGTCAGAGCAAATCAGGCAGGGACTTATCAAACAGTTGACTTCACCAATACTGTGGCAAAAGTGTATGGAGAAACTTATCGCTGACGGTATAGAGAAGTTTTATGAAATCGGCCCGGGCAGAGTTCTCACCGGCCTTATGAAAAGAATTGACAGAAAGATTAAAGTCGTCAATGTTAGTACATTACAAAACCTGCAGGAATTATTACAGACAATGAGTGTTTAAGAGAGGATTTTAAAATGTCGGGGCAAAGACTTGCTGTTGTAACCGGAGCTGCAAGGGGTATAGGCAGAGTAATTGTGCTCGAGTTGTTAAAGCAGGGACGGCTCGTCGCCGGTCTTGATATAAACGCCGACCAGCTTGACGAGCTGCAAAAGATTGTCAG
>CAYNDE010000429.1:0-1703 GCA_964395535.1 uncultured Pirellulales bacterium | reverse complement strand
AGAATTATTGAGAGCGTCTCCGGTGGATGTTGTGTTAGCAGAAACGTGGAATGAATCTTGTTTAAATTGTGCCGGAAGAAATGTTGGTGTTAATTATGTTTATGATACTCTTGAGGACATAGTTGACGCTTTCATCAATGACTATCTCAAGGCTAATCCGAAAAAATAAAAAGGGAAAAATATGATCTCTTGACTTCTCGGTAATGGCAGCTTGCCCTATTTTTATCAAAGAGAATCGTCGGATTTCTTAAAGAAAAAACTATAAGACGATTTGGAAGGGCTCGGTATATGGCACACAAAATTCGATGGGGGATATTGGGCTGCGGTACAATCGCAGCCGAGTTTGCTGAGGGTATTAAAATAGCAAAAAATTGCGAAGTTCTGGCTGCCGGCTCGAGGACTTCTCAAAAGGCGAAGGCCTTTGCGAAAAAGTTCGGCATAAAAAGATGGTACGGCAGCTACGAGCAGCTTTTAACTGACGCCGATATAGATATCGTTTACGTCACAACGCCGCATACCCTGCATATGCAAAATACTCTTGACAGCATCCGGGCGGGCAAGGCTGTGCTATGCGAAAAGCCCATAGCGATAAACGCAAAGCAGTTTCGAAGGATGCAAAGGGCAGCAAAGAAAAAAGGCGTGTTTTTAATGGAGGGGATGTGGACGAGATTTTTCCCGTCGATGCACCTGCTAAGAAAATGGCTGAAACAAAAAATCATCGGTAACGTCCTCGAATTGAAGGCTGATTTCGGTGTCCATTTCAGGGTCGGCCCAAAGCACCGCATTCATAACCCGAAATTAGGCGGAGGCGCTCTCTTGGATTTGGGTATTTACGTTGTCAGTATGGCCTCGATGGTTTTCGGCAGACAGCCGCAAAAAATCGTCTCGCTCGTGCATAAGGGAAAAAGCGGCGTCGATGACCAGAGCTCAATTGTCTTTCAATATGATGGCGGCAGGGGGGCGAGCCTTTCCTGCAGCAGCAGGTTCTGGATGAAACAGCAGCTCTGCATCTACGGGACAAAGGGAATGATAATTATTCCCGATGATTTTTACCGTCCCTCGAAAGTAATACTGGAGCTGGAAGGTGAAAAGCAGAAGATTTATGATTTTGCTTATCGCGGAAACGGATTTCAGTATGAGGCTGAGCACGTCGCGGATTGCCTGCGCAGGAGGAAAATCGAAAGCGATATAATGAGCCTCGATGAGAGCGGGGCGATAATGGAGACGATGGACAAAATCCGCAGGCAGTGGAAATTAAAATACCCCGGAGAAAGATAGAGCAGAACCGAAACTGTCTGAAAAAATATTTACTCTTGTTCGCAATACGCAATACGATATACGACTTCACGCCAGGCCGAGCTTTCGGGCTTCTTCGTGCAGGCCGTAACGTTTCATCTTCTTAAATAGTGTCGTGCGGTTTATCTGAAGCGCCTTTGCCGTCTGCTGTCTGTTCCAGTGATTGGCCTCGAGCACGCTGCGGATGATGTTCTTCTCGGGCTCGGCCAGTGCCTCTTTGAGACTGACTGCTTCGAATCTTTTCGGCTGATGGTTCTGAATCGCCGGCGGAATGTCATCAGCGTCGATGTATTTATTCTTGCTTAACAAAACCGCCTGTTCGATGACGTTTTCGAGCTCCCTGATATTTCCGGGCCAGAAATATCTCTCGAGTGTTCCCATTGCCTTTTCGCTGATACCCAGTTTCA
>CAYNDE010000428.1:0-1703 GCA_964395535.1 uncultured Pirellulales bacterium | reverse complement strand
AGGCTTCGGTTATATGAGTTGATAATTTTTTAAGCAAGGGGACATCAAGAGAGACACCGTTAAGCTCTATCTGGGCGAGGACCGTTACGAGGGGCATTTCAACTTCTTCGAAAAGTTTTTCGATAGGCGGGTCCTTTTCAAGGCGGGCCTTCAAACACTGGTAAAGCTGAAAGGTGATGTCGGCATCTTCGGCGGCGTACTCGCAGGCCGGCTCGATGTCAACCATATCGAAAGTGAGCTGATTTTTGCCTTTTCCGATAAGAGAAGAAAGCTTGACTGTGTCGTAATTCAAAAAGTCAACGGCCATTGCATCCATCGAATGAGAATTTCTTGTAGGCTCGAGACAATATGATGCGACCATAGTATCAAAGTAAAGGCCATTGAGAGGCATTTTAGCGTTTTGAAGGACAATATAATCGAATTTTATATTCTGGCCTATTTTTTTAATTCTTTCATCAGCCAGAATAGGGGCAAGCTTGTCACGCACATAATTGATGTCCAGAACCTTATGGACAAGGGGAGCTTTGACGGGGATGTAGTAAGCTTCGTTTGGCTTGAAGCAGATGCTTATTCCGACGAGATTGGCTCTTACAGGTTCAATGGAGTTTGTTTCGGTATCGATTGCAAAAAGTTTTTGTTTTTTCAATTCTTTGAAGAGCTTTTCGAATTTCTCAATTGAGTTGATGAGCTGATAACTGTGTTTGACCGTTTTAACAGAAGCGGAGCGACTGGTTTTTTCCTCCGTTTTCTGCTCAGCCTTAACTAAAGGTTTTTCAGCAATTTGCAGCGGCTTTACAGCAGAAAGGCCAAGCTGAGTGAGCAGGCGGCTGAAACCAAGCTCAGTAAATAGAGCAGCTAATTTGTCACTGTCCGGTTCGGTGAGTTTCATCTCATCAAATTCAATCTTAAGGGGAGCATTGGTATCTATGGTGACAAGAGTTTTACTCAAATCGACGAGTTTTCGCGAGGCCCTGAGGTTGTCTCCGCGTTTGCCTTTAATTTCATCTGCGTGCTTGTAGAGGTTTTCAATTGAGCCGTACTTTTGTATCCATTCGAGCGCGGTTTTGGGGCCGACGTCGGCTATGCCGGGGACATTGTCGGATTTGTCACCCTGCAGAGCAAGAGCTTCGAGAAACTGCTCTGGTGTGAGCTGCAAATCCTTTTTCATAGAGTCGGTATCGGTAACCGTGCCGCTTTTGATATCAAAAGTGAAAGTATGTTTATCGAGCAATTGAAGCATATCCTTATCTTTTGAGCAGATGTAGGTATCGATTTTATTTTTCGCGGCCTTTTTGGCAAGTGTACCGATGATATCATCAGCCTCGAAGCCGTCGATACGCAGGACGGTGATATTCATCGCCTGGAGAATCTGCTCGATGCGGTCGATTTGCTGGGGCATATCGTCGGGCATCGGGGGACGGTGCGCTTTGTATTCTGCGTAAATTTCGGTGCGGAAACTGGGCACCTTCGAATCCATAGCAACGGCGAGCATATCAGGTTTTCGGCTGCGGATAAGGCCGAGAAGTGCGGTCGTGAAGATGTAAGCCGCTTTTGTCGGCTCACCAGCGGGGCTTGTGAGCCTCTGCCGCATAGGAGCAAAATAGGCGGCGTAGATATGTGCGTGACCATCAATAATGTAAAGATTCTTCGCCATAGAAGGCAATATACTGCTGAAATAATCCAAAAGCAAGGGTAAGGCCGAA
>CAYNDE010000427.1:0-1704 GCA_964395535.1 uncultured Pirellulales bacterium | reverse complement strand
GCTGTTATGTTTTCGCCTGCTGGTTAGGATATATGATTTTGTTTATTTATCAATAGTTTATATTTTTGTTTAGTACTGTTTTCGTCTCGAACTTGGTTATCGGGCGTTAATTTTTTAACGGTTTATAGGTTTGATATTTTGTTAGTAACCAAAACTTTTGTATATTTTTAATAAGAGGGTAATCGTGCATGGATTGGTGATTTAGGTTTTCAGCCCATATAGGGGGTTTGGAAGTGAAAGAAGTAGTGTTGCTTCGAGGTCCTGAGCCGCATAAGGTTTTACAGCGTGTTATTGAGGAAAAAAAGCCGGCTTTGATGTGCTATTTGTCTCGCGGCAAATGGCATAAGACTCATGTTTTGTTGGTGAATCTTGACTCTGAGAAGCTTGATGTCAGAGTTGTGCCGACAGGCTATGAGCCTGTAGTTCTTGAGCAGTTTCGTGGGCATCCCCGAAAGCTGCATCCCGTTAATGTTAAGCTTGGTCAGTCGGTAGGTTTGTCTGTTAAGTGTGAAGGCGGCAAGTTTATATTCGAGGCTGAGGTTATGGATTTTGGTATGTCTTCGGCGACAGGCAGCGGCATTATAACTCTTGAGACTCCCGACCAGATGGAGATGATTTCTCGCAGAAGTTATTTTCGTGTGAGGGTGCCGGAGAGTATTTTAATAGATGTTCAAATGTGGCACCGTCGTTGTCGCAGATTAAAGGCGGAGCTGGAGCGCAGTTGGCAAGGCAGGCTGATAGATATCTCGGCGGGCGGGCTTCAGGTGGTTGTTGGGTCTTCAAAAAGGCCGGATTTTCGGCAGGGTCAGTTTGTTAAAGTAAGGTTTTGTCCCCTGCCGTCAGAGGCAGCAATCGAGTTCAGCGCTCAAATTAGGAACATTTTGCCGACAGCAGACGGCGAGAGTTTTTGCTTCGGTTTACAGGTGGTAGGATTGGAGGCAAGCAGAGAAGGTAGAGCAATATTAGCGCGGCTCGCAGCTGTTACGGAGCTTTATTATGAACTGAATCGCGGCAGGGATGTAGGTCAGAGAAGCTCGCAGGCTGCTCTTAATGCGCACGCATACCTTAAGCGTTATCGTTCCGGATGGGGGGATTTGCTCCATCAATAGCCATTTCATTGGTCTGGCTGGTGGGCCCGCCTCGCGGCGAGGCCGCGGGCAGCGGTGCCAGGTTATCTGTTTTATGAATGGCTTTATAGAAAATCCATTTTACAAATCCACTTGCGGCAAAGCCGCAAAAAATCGCTACTAAGGCAATTTGCAGGTTCCAGATTATTATTCCAATTCCGAGCAGAAGCCATATAAGGTGGGCGAATGGTTTTTTGCCTTTTATATACTGGTTCAGGACGTGCTGATATCTGATTCTGCTTACCATTAGTACCGATAGCACCAGAGCCAACATTGGCAGAGAGTAAATAATGATGTTTGTGGCGATAGCGAAAGCTGCAGTATTTGTGCTAAAGATTTTGGGCAGAGTTTCTTCGTGGAAGATAATCAGGCTGATGATGACGCCGGCAGCAGCCGGCGTGGGCAGTCCGATGTAGCTCATATGAACAGATTCCGGGTCTTCATTTTCTACGTTGAATCTTGCCAGGCGGATAGCGGCGCAGCTTGTATATGCAGCGGCAGTTAGCCAGATGAATCTTTCGAGAAGCTCGAGTTCGGCAAGTCTGAATTTGTGTTCTATAATTTTGAGCATCAAAAA
>CAYNDE010000426.1:0-1713 GCA_964395535.1 uncultured Pirellulales bacterium | reverse complement strand
GAGCGGTATTCCATAAATTGTGATACTTTACGCGGCAGGTTTCAGCCTGCTCTATTCGGCTGTCTATACTCCAGAAGTAATCAACAGTTCCATCGCTTCTGTTTATAACTTCTATCTCATACGGCCCACTATTGGGATTTATCAGAAGTGTGTTGTTTTCGTTATGCTGCAAAGAAGAAGAATTAACAGAACAACCGATAGTAAAACAAAATAAGAAGAAACATATACAACCCAAACCCAACCTTTTCATAACCATCCTTCAAACCACCCTCAAGTAAAGGTTCCTTCCAGGACAAAACAATCCCTTAAGCATCCTGTGCTTTTTGAAGAAGTTACGGAGAGGCTCTTTTCGGCAAACAATCGAGAGGTACCCTGCCCCCATTAGGAGGTTATTTTATCATATTTAGAAGACGATGTCAAGAGAAATCAGAGGTTCAAAGTCACCAAATCTGAACATATAGAAGAGCCGGGAAAAGCAGGCTTGTAGTGAAAGTGTTTTTTTTGTAAAAAGAGGTTTTTCAGCTTGTCACCTGAGCTGTTACCGGACACAAAAGCGAAAAAATATTTTTTTGTACTAAACCCGGCCTGTGTAATTTCCGAATAGTCAGACTATAACACGTTTTTGGGGTGTAGTGATTAAAGGAATAATTCAGGGGAACGCAAATGAACAAGCAATTCAGACACAGTCGGTACGCACATATTATAGGAAGATTCATTTTGCCGACTTTTCTATTATCCGTCATCGGCTGCAGCAGCCCGTCGGTATCAAGCCTTGAAGAAGTCAGCGCCTTCGAAAGAGCCGGTCCTGCACCGGCTGAAGAACCGTCAAGCCACAGCACAACGTACAGGGTTGTTACCGGAGATGTTCTGGAACTATATATGCCAATCATTTTGAAAGACGTAATCGATTCATATCAAAAACAGAACGAACCTTATTTATGCAGGGTAAACAATTCAGGAAATATTCCCCTGCCTATAATAGGTGAAATAAACGTTGCCAACAATACATTAACAGAATTAGAGTCTGCTGTTTCAAACGCATACTATCCACAGTATTTTAAGGAACCTCCTTCAATAGTGTGCAAAGTAAATGAGCATATTGATGAAAGGTCATTTACCGTCACAGGTCTTGTTAATAATCCTGGAGTATTCGATTACCCGACAAATGTTCGATACAGTCTGGTCGATGCCATAGCCTTTGCTGAAGGAGTAAACATGATAGCCGACCCGCGTTTTGCCAAGGTCTTCAGGCGAGGGGAGGACGGCAAAGTAATAGCAGCCACTTTCAAGATAGACCAGAAATATTACGACGAGGCCTCCACGATAGTGATAAAACCAGGTGACGTGATTTCAGTTCAGATTACACCAAGAACCCAAATGAACATGTTTCTCTCGCAAGTACTACATCTGAACTTTGGCGCCTATGTTCGACCCGAAGACCTTTAAATCGTAAAAAGAGAAAGAAAGGAAGAAGCATGGATATTTTCAGTAACGGCAACACTACAGAAAATGCAGAGTCCAACCTAAAAGGATTATCCGATAACGGTTCAAGACAAACAGGTCTGCTGGAGATAGCATTGCGTCACCGATGGCTAATCATCTCTACGGTCATCGTGTCATTGATATTGGCATTTTTTTATATTCTGGCAGCAACGCCAATATATACGAGCTCGGCAAGACTATACGTTGAACAAACCGGTCCGAAGATTATTT
>CAYNDE010000425.1:0-1713 GCA_964395535.1 uncultured Pirellulales bacterium | reverse complement strand
CTGAGGATATCTCGCTTTTTCCTCTCCCTCCGCACCTCAGCCCTGTTTCCTCTTTTTCCCTAAAGAAGGTTTAGTCCGAGCCAAATTCACGATTCTTTTAACAATAATCCAACTATCGGGCAAAAACTCCTTCTTCTTAAGCTACTTCTGACAAATCCCCGCCAAAGTTCGGATGCTGATTTGAGAGAGATTCGCTCTTAATACCACTCGGAGCCGGTTTTTTAAGGACGGTTTTGATTCACAGCTTTTTTATTGAATATGGAAATTATGGTACTACCTCATGATATTGGTAAATTTTTATTGCGTTTATAAACATCAACGGCTGATTCCAGCACGCTATTACGCTGCTCGGCCCAGTCTCGACATTGAAGGTCGCTGACATGAACCGGATACAAAATATACTCCAAAACAGTCCAGACCTTCTCGGCCAGACCCAATGCCTTCGCAGGCGTCTCGTCCAGCAGCGAATAATGTACCCTCGTCCAGTTGTACAAGTCCCGCCACAGCCAGATAGAATATTGCAGCATCTCCTGCCGATGAGAGCCGTTGCGAGTACGCCGAGCCAGGCGAGCTTGTTGCCCTCTTATCGTACCATTGAGTCGTTCCACATGAGAGGTATTGATCTTGCAGCCAATGCCCAGCTCTCGAATACGTTTTTGGATATCTTTCTTTTTGCCGAACAATGCTTTGCTCGATACCTTCAACAAGTTGCCTCTGTTGTCTCGAAGTTTCTTTACCACACCTACCTGCAAATCCGAAGGCGGTTTGAGACGGGGGTACTTGAATCTGCCTCTGCCGTTTTTGCGGCGACAGTGTTTGATATCTCCAAATACCTGCAAGATGGCCTGTGGGTACGGCAAATGATCGTCTATAAGAATCAGTGGTGGGTCTTTGTCTTTCGAGTACACTGCCACAGAAGCGGTCAATTGCAAGGCAGTTTCGAGCGTCCTTGGGCCAATGATAGATTCGAGCAGAAACCTGCTTCTCACGGCCAGAGCCGTATGAAGCCATGTCTTGCCCTTTTTTTAGCTCTGCCACAGGTACCGAGACGTCTGCGTAGCTTCTCAGGAAGCTTGACGACTTCACTTTTGTCTTTGCATTTGACTGTTTTACCATGCAGTTCATCCATCTGTACCGCCTCGAGAGGTTCATCAAGGTCTTCGAGTTGCAGGCGATGGAAATCGGCGGCACGTTTGCCCGCCTTTTCCAATAACCGCTGCACGGTGCGAGTGTCCACCTCACAGATATCAGCGGTTGCCTCAACCGAGCATCCGTGGCCGAGGCATTTGATAATGCGTACAACATCGGCTTGCGGCAGCTTGGTATCATGCATAAGTGAGCCTTGCCGTTCGCTGAAACGACTGCCGCAGGTTTTGCAGTACAGCCGCCTGATGGCTTTGTCTTTGCCCATCCATTCAGCAATTGAAAGGTTGCATGCATCAAACTTATTAAAGTCTGCACAATCGCTGTTGGGACATGCGAAGAAGGATAAAGGAAGATTGGTTCGTTCTTCATCATCCTGCTTCTTGCGTGGTTTTCGTTCGGGCATATTCGGCCTCCGTGCAAAAAACGAGAAGTTGTCCGATAACATATCGGCCAAATATGCCTCAAATGTCTATTTTTATAGTTCTTCTTTACCAATATCATGAGTGAGAACCAAAGATTTGATTTCCGAATTTTCAGGAAAGTCCTTTTCTAAATCTTTGACAGTTC
>CAYNDE010000424.1:0-1714 GCA_964395535.1 uncultured Pirellulales bacterium | reverse complement strand
TTTCCACTTATCTACTCCTTTAGTTTGTTTTCATCATCAACGAATACTACTTTTGTCTTCAGATCCTTTGCTTTGCCCGCAGAAATTTGGCAATACGATATAATTATGACTTTGTCACCAACAGTGCCTAACCTTGCTGCCGGCCCATTTAATAACACGGTGCCGGAACCTCGCGGCGCTGCAATAGCATAAGTTACAAAACGCTTGCCATTATTGATATTCAGCACATGAACCTGCTCACCCGGCAGTATATCCGCTTTTTCCAGAAGTTGCAGGTCGATTGTTATGCTGCCTTCATAATCAAGCTCGGTTCCGGTTATCGTAGCTGAGTGAATCTTGGACTTGAGCACGAATCTTTCCATTTAGAACCCCTATTTAATTCTCAATCGAATTACAAATAGTCCAATATGTACCGTTTAACTTGATTTGGATTATTAGCTACCGACTTTCTGCTGGGTAATAATAATCGCTTCATTCGGACACTCAGATACACAGGCGGCACAGGCAGTGCATAACTGAGGATTTACAACAGCATGTTTATCTATCCTGATAGCATTGGCTGGACAAACATCAGCACAGATACCACAACCAGTGCATTTATCAGTTTGGACAAAAGCTGCGGCCTTTCGCCCGCTTTCTAATTCAGATATTCTTTTTTCAATCTGCTGTTTTTGCTGTTTTAGGATTTCAGCCTGCTGTTTTAATTCTTCCAGTTCCTGCCGGCCTCCTTTAGGTACATTGAATGGTTGACCGGCACTAAAGCCTCCCGTCAAACCGGACATAGGCGCAGACTTTCCCATGCCCATACCTCTACCGCCGCCTCGACCCATACCGCGTCCGCCACCCATGCCTCGGCCCATTCCACCACCTCGACCCATCCCCGGATTGCCCATTGCGGGACTATCCGAGCCGAAAGGCAGTGGTTGCCCGGAACCAACACCAAAATGGCTTTGTACACTAGGACCATCCGCAGAAGAGAATTTGCCAGTCTTGAGTTGTTCAACGGCTGCACGTACAGTTCCGCTGATGCCAACGATAACCTGTATTCCAGCCTGGCCAAAAACGTTAAACGCGTTGGGACCGCAGTTGCCGGTGAGTACTGCTGTTACGCCTTTTTCCAACATTAATTGAGCGGACTGAATCCCGGCACCACCGCCGAGGGCAATATTGGGATTCTCAATTGCCTCAAACTGCATAGTGTCGGTATCGATAATCAAAAAATATGTGCATCGGCCGAATCGGGCTTCTACATTATCATCAATTGTAGGACCCGTTGATGTTACCGCAATTTTCATAATTAAACCTTTCTAACCTAATGGACATGTTCCTGTCGGACAGCTATTACTACTTGCGGATTTAGAACTACTACCTGCGGAAAAGGTTGAAAAAAGCTTCTGCATTTCACTGCTGCCGCACTTCTCACAACTATGCTTTTTGGAGCTATTAGCTTTTTCCAAGAATTCGGTCTTGTGCCCGCACTTTTTGCATTCATATTCAAATATCGGCATTGTCTTAACTCCTAATAAACTCTTTAAAACCTTACCTCAAAATACAGCGTTCTTAAACACTGTATGAAATATACCTCTCAATTGTCGTATGCAACCGAGCACAAAACTGCAGAAAATGACAAGGACAGCGTTGAGTGTTGTATAGACACACCACTGCCTTAGAAGCCCAGAAGCATCTAAGAAGATAAATCCTTAGCTGTCTTTTT
>CAYNDE010000423.1:0-1715 GCA_964395535.1 uncultured Pirellulales bacterium | reverse complement strand
TAAAGGAGCATATATGGCTGATTGTGAATGCCTAAATGATTGCCATTACTTTAAGACCGTCCTATTGAGGGAGGTCGAGGCTATGGCAGAGATGCGCCGGCGGAAATATTGTAAAGGTGATTACACCCTTTGCGCAAGATATATGGTCTTTAAGGCTTTAGGCAATGAAAATGTTCCCTTGGATTTGCTTCCGTCCGAGGTTCAAAAAGCTAAAGAGCTGATTGATAAGGTCAAAGAGGATAAAAATAGCCGCTGACACAAGGCTGGAAAATGTGAGTTTATGGCGGAGGCTGCGATGAGCATCGCAAAGAGGCACCCGTTCCTTCAATAATAATGCCGGACTTACAGCAAACACAGTGCCGGATCTACGCTGCGCTTCGAAATAGACACGAAAAGAGGCGAGATGTTCAAGAGAAAAATAATTTTTTAATCGCTGATTTCGCTGATTCAATTGATTTTATTCATTCAGAGTAATCAGCTTAATCAATGTAATCGGTGATAATTTATTTAACCGCGGAACGGCTGTGTTGGATTTCAAGTATTCTTTACTCTGTTTTTAATTCTACCACCAAAAAACCGGGCAATCATAAATTGTTCCCAAGCGATTTTCCATTTGGCTGAAAGGCCGCCACGTCACGTGACCATCCACAAAGCCGATATTACCGCCGGCCGGCTCTTTTTCAGTTATCAGATGACTGCTGCTGTCATAAATCCCATGATACGGCATTCCACCACATGTAATCCTGGCAAAATTACCATTAGGATATTCATCCTGAGGCCACCTCATTGGATTCTCATCGCTCATAACAATATCAATTACCAACTCAGTCTCAGCAGGATTGTCCACGTATATTGAACTTACAAATTCCCCAGAATAACCATTCCACCGGGCCGCCCAAAGAAAAAGATATCCAATTACTCGAAAGGGTGGAAAATCGTAGTAGCCATAAGTCCAATATATATCACGTGCCTTCTTCTGCGGAATATTAGAAGGACAATAAAATACATCCTGAACCGGCATATCAGATGGCTCTTGCACATCAGTTCCCATACAATCCAGCAGAGCATTAATTACATCATAGTCCACATCCCAGATCCAATTACCGCCCTCCTCATAAGGCAAACTGCCATCATGTTCTCCTGCGTAAACCGTCATCCCCTCCAGAAGCTCACTTATATTACTCGCACAAACCATTCTCTTCGCATTTTCCCTGCCCTTTTTTCCCACCGAACCCATAACAGCCAACAAAAAAAACGCACAAATAATAATTGCCAACAAATCTTTTCTCGAAAACGCTCTCTTAAATCTCATTACAAATCTTTCCTTTCATCCTGTTCTCTGTTAAAAACGAAAGCAACGATATTCAATAGTAATTTTAACCTCAGAATAAGAGACAAAACCATTATTATCAACCGCCCTTACAAGTATATAGCGATATGTGCTATTTCTACCCATACCCGCATCAACAATAAATGGTCCCCAGCCATCGTTTCCGTCTAAATCTTCATCAATTATGTTATAACGTACATTCGGATAATAGTCTAAAAGCTCCATATCAAGAAGCTCAACCCTGACGATACTGCCATCCGGGTCATATGCATCAATCTCAATAATTACTTCATCAAAACGTTCAAAATAATCGCCGTTTTTCGGGTTAGTAATTTTTATTCTCGGCTTTTCATAAACCGGCCGCTCAGCATTAAGCCAGTTGTAT
>CAYNDE010000422.1:0-1715 GCA_964395535.1 uncultured Pirellulales bacterium | reverse complement strand
TGACTGTCAGTAAGTCTGCCGAATACCGGATTTCATTCTATATTGCCTCGGCTTACGATAGTGGAAAATTACATCTCGAATGCGATGGCGTAGACAAAACGGGGATCATTTCAATCCCTAATACTGCAGGATTTCAAAACTGGGAAGTCATGGAAAAGACGGTAAACCTTGATGCTGGTCAGCATTTGCTGAAGCTGGTTATTGACGGTGATTACGTTAACCTCGATAAAATGGTTTTTAAAGAAATAAAATGATGATGTCTAAATCCTGTCCAGTGACCGACGCGAAGGGCATCCACGATTTATATTTTAAATTCACCAGAGGCAGCGGGCCGGTGCTGAACTTAAACTGTTGGAAGTTTGAATAAGACACAAAAACAATAGTATTAAGGAAAACACTATGAAAAAATCTACAAAACCGAAATTCGTCATAAATATCGTATTGGTTTTAACAACAGCCTGGGGCACGCTCTGTTATGCGGACAATCCTATCGTGCAGACCGTTTACACAGCAGATCCCGCTCCGATGGTGCACGACGGGTTATGTTACGTGTATACCAGCCATGATGAAGACGTAATCATGCGTAACTTCTTTACCATGAATGACTGGAGATGCTATTGCTCCACCGATATGGTCAACTGGACCGATCTGGGGTCTCCATTGTCCTACAAGGAATTCAGTTGGGCTCGCGGTAATTCCTCCTGGGCGGGTCAGTGCATTCCCCGAAATGGTAAATTTTATTTCTATGTTCCTATTAATCAAAAAAGAGGTGGAAATGCCATCGGAGTTGCGGTATCCGATAGTCCTACAGGACCGTTTAGCGATCCCCTCGATAAGCCTTTGCTTACCGGATATGGATATATCGACCCCACGGTGTTTATCGATGACGATGGACAGGCGTATTTGTATTGGGGTAATCCAAAGCTCTATTATGTCAGACTCAACGAGGATATGATATCCTATTCCGGTGAGATTAACGAGGTGCCCTTAACGACCGAAAGTTTCGGTATTCGCTCCAAGGACGACCGGGCGACCCGGTATGAGGAAGGGCCGTGGTTATACAAACGCAAGGATCTATACTACATGGTATTCGCCGCCGGTCCGATATCCGAGCACATTGCCTATGCTACAGGTCCCACAGCGACCGGACCCTGGACGTTCCGGAACACGATTATGCCAACGCAGGGGAAAAGCTTTACCAACCATCCGGGACTCTGCGACTACAAGGGAAATACCTATTTCTTCTATCACAACGGCGCATTGCCGGACGGGGGAGGCTTTCACCGTTCGGTCTGTGTCGAACAGTTTGAATTCAACGACGACGGTACCATCCCCGAGTTCAACATGACAAAAGAGGGTCCACCCCAGATCGGCCACCTCGATCCTTACACCACGGTTCAGGCCGAAACGATTTGCTGGGAATCTGGTGTTGAAACGGAAAAATGCGATGAAGGCGGAATGAATGTCTGCGATATCGAAAACGGAGACTACATCAAGATTAAAGGTGTGGATTTCGGCAAGGGGGCAACATCTTTCAAGGCCAGGGTGGCTTCAGAAACAAAAGGTGGAAACATTGAGATCCGCCTTGATAGCCTAACTGGTACGCTGGTAGGAACCTGTGCTGTTTCCGGCACCGGCGGCTGGCAACAATGGGAAACTAAGAGCTGCACAGTTAACGGCGCTGCCGAAGTACACGACTTGTATCTGGTTTTCAC
>CAYNDE010000421.1:0-1720 GCA_964395535.1 uncultured Pirellulales bacterium | reverse complement strand
GTTTCAACCGACTTGAAAGCAAGCTGCTGCTGGCTTTCACAGCCAATCAGCATTACAAAAGTCAGAAGCAGAACAACAACGGCAAATGTTTTTCTTGTCATCTTCTATGCCCTTTTCTTTCGAACACCTAAAGTATCACATTTTAACAATATTTAAAATTGTGCTTATGTACCCCAAGTGAAAACATTATGGCCGATTCGGTCGGAAAAATCAAAGGAATTCCACCGTGTTTACAACTCTCATTTTGCTACTATTTTCAGCAAATAAAACGTAAATCTCAGATTGGACAGCTTATTTGTTTTTGCAGGTTTCGGTTAGTTCGTCGATGCGGAGGTTCAGTCTTTTTATTTCTCGCAGGATGCCGTTTCTGTGGACCATCTGCCAGGCAAAAATCTTTATCAGGGCAAAAAACTGAATACAACAAACAAATACAGCGGCATACATAATCTGATACCTGGTCTGGTCGGTTTTGAAAAATCCAATGGCGCTAAAAACAGCAAGAGCCAAAAAGACAAGAAAGTACACCCAAATAAGGATTATCCAGAAAAGCATTTTTTTGTTATAGAAGTCCTTTAGCATCGAGCACAGAGTACCTTCTTCCGAATCATTGTAAGGCTGCGGATTGTCAGTCATTTTGTTACTCCTTAAAATTATCTTTCAAATATAATCCTGATATCAATTTATATAAAATGTAGCTATTGGCAGCTCAAATTTAAAGTTGAAAAACGATGTTAAAGCAGATATTCTTTCAAATTCGAAGTAAAAAAGAAGCTGAGTACTAAAAACCGTTTCCGGAGAGGTGTCAGAGCGGCTTATCGAGCAGCCTTGGAAAGGCTGTGTAGGGCTTGTCCTTACCGCGGGTTCGAATCCCGCCCTCTCCGTTAAAAATTTCTTCGAAATTTTTAACGGAGAAGGCTCGTAAGAAAGAAAGGTTTTATAAGTCAACGACAGGCCGGCGAAGACTGAAGGAGATGTTTTTTAAGTGAGCCAGACTCCAACGACTCCCCATTGAAGCCGCTATCTTGCGGCCGGCGGGGTGTTATATTCTTCTAATAAAATCGGTGTCAGCTTCACGTTCTGCACAATTTTTGTGCAAAAGTCTGCAAACTCCTTTTCAATTCTCTCAAAGTCAGTTTCTATATACTGCCTGAATAAATCAGGACCTACAGCCTGGTTCCAGTCGACAGTTAACGGAATCCGCCTGTCAGCAGCAATCGCTGCATTGGTTTCATCCAAAGCCCATCCGCCCCGCAACGCATCTTCGAGCATCTTTTCGAGGCTGTTCTTATACTTACCGTTACTACCCTGCTTGAGAAAACGCACGAGAGCATACGACTGGCTGTAAAAAGCCGAAACGAAAATATTTCCCTGTTCAAAGACCTGTCCCGGGTCTGCGGCAATCAGGTCCTGCAAAGCAATCTTGCAGTCTGCATCGAGAATTTTTTTCAGCGAGCCCAACCGATATAAATTACGGTTCGGCTCGAAATAAAAAAGGCCGTTCTCATACCTGTTGGCCTCGAACTGCATAGCCATCCCTTCGTTCAGCCAGCTCGGCAGCCTGTATTTAAAGAGCCTGTCCGCAAACTGATGCCAGCATTCATGCCCGAGAACCCGAAAAGTTCTTTCCCTGCCGATATTGTAAGCGATACAGGAGCCGTTATGATAATAGGCGCCGGCTTTGATTTGCGTGTACTCAGGTGCCTGTTCGGCTGTGAAGAAT
>CAYNDE010000420.1:0-1724 GCA_964395535.1 uncultured Pirellulales bacterium | reverse complement strand
TTTTATTTTCACAGCGGTGAAGATTCAAGCTCTGTTGTTTGCGGCCTGACAATTATTAATGCGTATGCAGCTAATTATGGGGCAGGCATATTTTGTGATAGCAGCCATCCTTTAATCAGCCGATGTGTCATTCGAAATTCAGTTGCAGATTACGGCGGCGGCATTAGCTGCTTTAACAGCAGTGCGGTAATTGAAAGTTGTGTTATAGAGGATAATAATGGCTTGCAACAAGGTGGTGGTATTTACAGTAATGGTAATGGGCTCATAGAAAGATGTATTATAAACAGGAATAGAAGTGGTGATGAAGGTGGGGGCATATATTGTCTCTATCCCAGGATAAAAGATTCAATTATCGTAGGTAATAAAGCGGAAAATTCTGGGGGCGGGATTTTTTGCGAAGAATCAATGGTAATTAATTGCACGATAGCGGCTAATATCGCTATAGACGGCATCGCAGGAGGAATTTATGGCTCGGGCAGTCAGTTATTTAGCAGTATATTGTGGGGTAATGTTTCGAGTGATAGTGAATATAATCAATTAAATTGTGCGGCTAAATATTGCTGTATACAGGATGAAGACGCCAATGATGTAAATATTCCTGATGGTTTTGGAAATATTGACGATTACCCGGAATTTGTTCGTGACCCCAATGACGGCGGAGATGGATTCGGAGATGACCCGTGTACACCCGGTATTGATGAGGGAGCCAATGATGACCTGGGTGATTTGCATTTGACCAGGATTTCACCCTGTATAAATGCTGGTTTACCAAACTATATCGCCGGAGTTGATGATCTGGATATCGACGATGAGCCGAGAATTATAGGCGGACGCGTTGATATGGGTGCGGATGAGTATACGCTGATGATAGCAGTTATAGTACCGCAGGGTGGTGAAGTTTGGGCGGCTGACAGCAATCATACTATTGTGTGGGCAAGTTATGATATCGGCCAGAATGTTGATATCCAGTTGAGTGATAATAATGGTGTTGATTGGGATGTTGTTGCAGACGATGTCAATAATGACGGAAGCTTTTTGTTGAATTTGCCGGATGCGGTGGATTCGAATCAGTGTATTATTAAGGTTGTACCTGTTGTGCCGGATGCAAATGTACTGTGCATACCCAGCGGGCTATTTACGATTCAGCCGTACAACCCGAATGAGCCGGTAGAGTCGTTATGGCCGACGCTTGGAAAAGATTACTACAGAAGAGGTTTGAGTGATTTTAACGGGCCCCAGCTCGGTTGTGTCAAGTGGGTGTTCGATACGAACGGGCCGGTAACGGCCGGAGTTGCTGCAGGAGACCAGGGTCAGGTTTATGCAGCCTGCAGGGACGGCAATTTATATGCAATTGATGTAAATGGAAACCTTCTCTGGAAATATGATGCGAATACGCCTCTTTTAAGCACGCCGAGCATAGGCCGTGATGGTACGGTATATGTAGGCGGCGAGAGTGGTCTGCTTTATGCTATAGATACAAACGGTCAATTGAGATGGACGCATACGACAGGTGCGTATGTCTCGGCTTCGCCTGCTGTATCTTCTGACGGCAGGGTTTTTGCAGCGAGCCAGGACGGCAAATTATATGCACTTGCCCCTGACGGCAGCGAATTATGGGAATTTGAGACGGCTGGTTTAGGCAGAAATACGAAAGGCTCAATTATTGGCTCACCGGCAATCGATTCCAACGGCGTTGTCTATGTTGCCGGTTTGTATGACCCGAA
>CAYNDE010000419.1:0-1727 GCA_964395535.1 uncultured Pirellulales bacterium | reverse complement strand
AATCGCGAACTTTGGTTCCCTGTTTACAAGGAAGAAAAATTCGTGGGAGCACTCGGTTCCGGTGATTCGGCAATTGCAGGGTTTCTTTCCGCATTCGTCTGGGGACATAGTATCGAATCCTGTCTGAGATATGCAAATGCCGCTGGGAGTATGAACGTTACCGTTCCCGACGGTCTTACATGGAACAAAGGCTTCGATGATTTAACGAAACGAATCGAAGCAGGATGGGAAACAAAAGATTTGAAAATTGACGAGGACGGCTGGAAGCACGAACATGGATTCTGGGTTGGTCCTTATAACAGGGGCAAATGGGAATCGTAAATTAGGTAACAAGAGGAGATATGTATGGCAAAGACAAAAAAAAGCAATGCGAAAAGAGATGCATTCGTCAGTAAAAAGGTTGCAAAAATGACTCTGGAGGAAAAGGTCGGCCAGGTTTTAACATTCACCCGACGTGGAGCTATGATAACACCGAGCGGAATTGAACAAATCACAAGATTACAATGCGGCGGCCTCTGCCTGGAGCCATACGCGGTTGAGACCTGCAAAAACCTTTACTGGGGCAATTCACAAATAGACCAGAATTTCAAAAAGCCGAAAGGTTACTTTACCATTTCGAATACTTATTTTGCCGGTAAAACCTTCGGCATTAGTATAACACCCGGAGACTATACGAAGGATTTGAATAAGTTACAGAAAATCGCACTTCAAAGGCCGTCGAAGATTCCGCTTCATATGACCATCGATTTCGAAGGCGATTTCAAGAATGATTATATGGCAGGCGGCATAAGGCAGTTCCCGCCGCCAATGGGTATGGCCGCTATCGGCGACCCCAAAATGACTTACAAAATCAATAATATCATCGCCAAGCAGCTCAGCAACATCGGTGTAACGCAAATGTATTCGCCGGTCTGCGACGTGAATATCAATCCGAAGAATCCTGAAATTGGAGTCAGGTCTTTCAGCGACGACCCTGAGGTTTGCGCAAAACACGCCGTCGCATTTATAAGAGGTTTACAGGACGGCGGAGTTGCTGCGACCGCAAAGCACTTCCCCGGCAGAGGTGATTCGTTCACTGACGCCCATGATGTGCTGGAAGTAATCAAGGCCAGCAAGAAAAGAATGCAGGAAATCGAGCTGGTTCCTTTCAAGGCAGCAATCGACGCCGGAGTAAAGGCCATTATGACAGGACACTCTGTTTACCCCGCGTACGACGATAAGTTCCCAACGACTTTATCCGAAAAAATCCTCACCGGATTATTAAGAGAAGAATTAGGATTTAACGGCGTTATCGTTTCCGACGCTATTGGTATGGCCGCAATCCTCAAGAAATGGCCTCTTCCACAGGCCTGCGCAATGGCGATAAAGGCAGGATGCGATACTATCCTGTTAAAAGCCGATGACGAATCGAGGTCGCAGTGCTTCTTTGGAATTATAGAGGCTGTCAAAACAGGCTTTCTATCTGAAGAAAGGCTCAACGAAGCAGTTACACATCTTTTGAATATGAAGTACGACCAGGGACTGTTCGAATCAGCCGGCAAGAAAGACCCGAAAAAAGCGCAAAATTACGCACTGAGCAAACTGGTTGTTGATTTCTCCTGGGATGTTGCTAAAAGAGCCCTGATTGTAATGCGGGACGACAAGAAAATGCTGCCGCTGAATCCGAAAAACAAGATGCTGGTTATCGAGCAGCGAATTCCCTATGAATTTTGCGGAAAAGACCCTTA
>CAYNDE010000418.1:0-1729 GCA_964395535.1 uncultured Pirellulales bacterium | reverse complement strand
TCGAATTGCTTTATAGAAAAGAACCTTATTAAAGTGTCATTCCGCACTTGATGCGGAATCTGTTAGAAAATACAACCCCGCCATAGTGATGGGGGGGCTAATCAACCCCTTGCAGTGCAAGGGGCTAAAAACCCCCAGGGTAAACCTGGGGGCTAAACTAAAAAAGAAAATGGGTTCCCGTCCCCTATGGGGCAAGTTTCGCAGGAATGACAATATAAGTGTTTTCTACAAAGCAAACTCGAATTTATTAAGGAAGGCGATTATGAAGATTGCATATTTCGACTGTTTCGCAGGTGCGGGCGGCGATATGATTGCAGCGGCTTTTCTCGACGCAGGCCTTGATGCAGATTTTTTAAAACAACAACTCAAAACGCTTAAATTACAAAAGCTCAATATAAAGATAAAAAGAGTCAAACGCTGCGGTTTCCGTGCTGTCCAGTTTATCCCTGAATCACCGAAGCAAAAAACACACAGAAATCTCAAACAGATAACCGACATTATCAGCAAAAGCAAAATAGATTTGCCCGCGAAAAAAACTGCAATCCGTATTTTCGAAAGATTAGCTGACGCTGAAGCGAAGGTACACAGCAAAAAAATTAATGATATTCATTTTCACGAAGTAGGTGCAATAGACTCAATTGCAGATATTGTAAGTGCCTCTGTCGGATATCATTTCTTCAAACAAAAAGGTATTGAGAAATTTTTCAGCTCAGCTTTGAGCGTCGGCTCAGGTGTAATAGAAACTGCTCACGGCCTGATGCCAGTGCCGGCTCCTGCGACAGCGGAGCTGCTTAAGGGTGTTCCCGTTACAGCCGGCCCTGCTGACTTCGAGCTGCTCACGCCTACAGCATCGGCGATACTGACAACAATAGTTGACGAATTTTGTCACTTGCCCTCTATGAAGATTGAAAAAGTGGGCTGCGGCGCCGGGTCTTTAGATTCGAAAAAGTTTGCGAATATACTGCGGCTTTTCATAGGCCAGGCTGTGAAAGCGGCACAGGCTGATATGGATTCTGTTTATCTGTTAGAAACAAATATCGATGATGCCACGGCAGAACAAATCGGCTATACAAGCGAAAAACTTCTGGAGGCGGGTGCACTCGATGTCTTTACAACACCAATTTATATGAAATATAACCGCCCTGCCGTTAAACTGTCGGCAATATGCTCGATAAAAGATGAAGAAAAAATTACACAACTTATTTTAGAACAAGGACTGACATTCGGAATAAGAAAACAGCTTATGGCAAGAAGCAAACTTGTTCGCGGCTTCGTAACAGTCCAGACAAAGTTCGGGAAAATCAGAATCAAGACAGGGACATTCGGCGGTAAAATTGTAAATGCAAAACCGGAATTTGAAGACTGCAAAAGGTGTGCAGAAAAATTTAATGTCCCCATAAAAACTGTTACCGATGCTGCCTTGAAACAATACAGAAGAGCAAACAAATGAAAAGGGAAAAGCAAAAATTTCTGTGTCGCCGATTACGAAAAAGCTCTTGTTGACTGGAAAAAAATCAAAGTATAAAGCAAAACTCATTAACTTCTGCTTCAATCAACTAACTTAAACTCTTTAAGCCCTCACGCAAAACATCAGCCGATGATTCCAGCGCCCGCTGCTCGGCGGGGTCGAGTTTTGCCGTTATAATGCTCGATACACCGCCGCTGCCGACTATGCAGGGGACACTTAAACAAATATCACTGAGCCCGTATTCGCCTTCCAGCAGCGTTG
>CAYNDE010000417.1:0-1740 GCA_964395535.1 uncultured Pirellulales bacterium | reverse complement strand
CCTACATAATAATACTCGGTGACACTAAGATATACAAAGATTTCTTTTGCGACCATGGCATAGCCGCTCAGAGTATTCTCTTGGGCGCAACTGAAAAAGGCCTCGCGGGCTGCATGTTCGCCTCGATAGACAGAGACGGCTTGAGAAAAACTCTCAATATCGACAAACACCTCGAGATTCTCCTGGTAATCGCTCTCGGCGTACCGAAAGAAAAGATCGTCCTCGAAGAAGTAAAAGACGACGGCAGCATAAAATACTGGCGCGACAGCAGCGGCACACACCACGTCCCTAAACGAAAACTGGATGACATAATCATTTAGATAGCACAAAACGGAGGATAGGAACTTATAAATACGAAGTGATTGAAACGTTTTGAACATTTGAACATTCGAATTTCGGATTTGTTTCGGACCTGTCCGCCGAAGTTTCAACGAAGGCGGATTTCGAATTTAGTGCTTCGGATTTCTTAAATCGTAAGCTAACCACTTTTCTTTCTTACTGCGATTGCAAAAACTTCTCTGCTATCCCTGATATATTTTCTCTCGTAGTTTGTCCCGACGAATTCTCCCTCTTTCGCCGATGCAGCAGGGACGAAATCTATTCGCTCAAGGAAATCTTTCCTTTCTATCAACAATTTTTCAATAACCCGGTAATAATCCTCGTGGTCTGTCGCAATCTGTACTATGCCGCCCGGCCGCAGAGTCCGCAATATCTGGTCCAGGTTTTCGGCCTTGACAAACCTTCTTTTATGGTGACGTTTTTTCGGCCACGGGTCCGGAAAATAAATATGGTAAAAATCCACAGAACTATCAGGTATGAATTCCGCTATAAAAGATTGTACATCCGTTCTGATTATCCTCACGTTAGACAGGCCCCATCGCCCTATTCTGTCAACCGCATACCGGTAGTATTTATTGGCCCATTCTATCCCGAGAAAATTAACTTCCGGCTGAGCTTTTGCCTGGCTCAGCAAAAAAGTCGCCCTCCCCGTCCCGACCTCTATATGAACAGGCCCGGCACGTCCGAAAATGCGGGCAAAATCCATCCTGCCGTCCAGCTCTTCCGGCTTCAATGAAACTTGTGGATAATCTTTCAACACTCGCTTCATTGCTAAAAGCTTCTCTAAAACAATTCACAAACAAGCTTTCAATAACATTTAAAGCAAACCAATAGCAATATTATACAAAAAATAAGCCTCTCAGCGAGAGACGATTTACAACCATAAACTTACGGCTTCTAAAGTTAAGCTGGATAAGGTTCGATAAAAATTAAGTGAACTTATAACAAAGGCCTTCGTATCAATTTATAGCATCAGCTGAGACTTATGAAAGGGCTCAGAGATGATACGGCAGTTATTTAGAGCAAGAAGAAGACAGGTTATCATAGACATCAACACACAGAAAGACTTCCTTCTCGCGGACGGCAAAGTCTGCATAAGAAATCACAGACGCGTTTTATCTCATATCCGCCGCATTATGGCCTGGGCAAGAAGAAGAAATGTCCCCATAATCTCTGCCTGTGAGGTTTACCCCAGTAACAATGGCGGAACCTACTGCATCGACGGCACTGAAGGTCAGAAAAAAATTCGTTATACTATATTAAACAATCACATCAGCTTCCCCGCAGACGGCAAAACCGATTTCCCCGGTGACATCCTTCGGCAATACAGGCAGGTCATCCTGCATAAGCGCAGCATCGACCCATTTGATGAGCCGCATATCGAAAGGCTCTTGAGCGAAG
>CAYNDE010000416.1:0-1740 GCA_964395535.1 uncultured Pirellulales bacterium | reverse complement strand
GCTGTTATAACTTTGCGTGACAGAAACTACGAAAAGCTCGAGGCTGCCTCTAAAGCTCTGCGAAATAAAATCGACTCCATTATCCGCCGCGATAACATCAAAGCTGTCATCAGGGGCCCTTTGCCCGCTGCTATCAGCCGAATCCAGCGATTTCACAGAATACAGATTATCATCCAGGCTCCAGTTGCTGAAACGATACAACAATTATTTTCAGCTTTACGGCAGCAGGCTCCCATCAGAGCTGCTGTTCAGACGACTGTGGATATCGACCCTGTAAATTTGCTATAGATGATTGGCTCTTGGGAAGAAACTGAAAGTGCTGTTTATACGGCAGTCAGCAGAAAGAATCGGGGAGACAAGATTTGAACTTGCGACCTCTGCGTCCCGAACGCAGCGCTCTAGCCAAACTGAGCTACTCCCCGGAAAAACCACCGAGATAATAACACAAGCAAAATGGGATTGCAAGCTGCATGCTCGCAATATTTTTGCGCTTGATGAACATGTCTATACCCTTTATAATCAACAACTTAAAATACAGTTAAGGATTTCGGATTTTCTAATGAGCAATAAAAAAGGCGATTACAATTTTAATGCTATCGAGAAGAAATGGCAGAAGTACTGGGAAGATAACAAAACATTCAGAGCTGTCGATTGCGACAGCGAAAGACCGAAGTTTTACGTCCTTGATATGTTTCCGTATCCTTCAGGCCAGGGCCTTCACGTCGGCCATCCCGAAGGTTATACCGCCTCTGACATTGTCGCCCGTTACAAGCGTATGAGAGGCTTTAACGTCCTGCACCCGATGGGTTATGATGCTTTCGGCCTGCCTGCTGAGCAATACGCCGTTCAGACCGGAACCGACCCGAAAATCACAACACAGAAAAACATCGATAACATAAGAAAGCAAATCAAGTCTCTCGGCTTCAGCTATGACTGGGACCGCGAGCTTGCTACCACCGACGCGGGATATTACAAATGGACACAATGGATTTTTCTCAAATTCTTTAACAGCTACTTTGATGATAAAGAGAATAAGGCAAAACTCATCGAAGAGTTTCCTGTCCCCGAAGGTCTGAGCGAAACTGAAAGACAAAAATACATTGATGACCATCGACTTGCATATCAGGCTGAGGTTGCTGTCAACTGGTGTCCGGAGCTCGGCACGGTTTTAGCAAATGAGGAAGTGGTAGGGGGGGTAAGTGAGCGCGGCGGCTTTCCCGTAATCAGAAAACCGATGCGGCAGTGGATGCTGCGTATAACAAAATATGCCGAAAGGCTGCTCGAAGATTTAAAAGAAGTTGACTGGCCCGAATCCATAAAAAAACTTCAGACCGATTGGATTGGAAAGAGCATCGGGGCCGAGGTCAATTTTAAAGTTGACGGCCGCGACGAAGATATGTGGGTTTTCACTACTCGGCCGGACACGCTCTTCGGCGCTACTTATATGGTTATGTCACCGGAGCACAGGCTCGTTGACATTATTACAACCGATGAACATAAAAAAAGTGTTCAAAAATATTGCGAAGAAGCTGCACGCAAAAGCGACATCGACAGAACCGATTTGGCAAAAGAAAAGACGGGTGTCTTTTCAGGTGCTTTCGCAATCAATCCCGTCAGTAACGAAAAGATTCCAATCTGGATAAGCGATTATGTTCTTATAAGCTATGGTACTGGTGCTATTATGGCTGTCCCTGCCCACGATGAGCGTGACTTCGAATTCGCAAAAAAATTCAAGCTGCC
>CAYNDE010000415.1:0-1743 GCA_964395535.1 uncultured Pirellulales bacterium | reverse complement strand
GGCTCTATTCCACAAAAGATATGATTAACTGGAACTCGCATGGCGTCATCCTGAAGCCTACGGACTTTGAGTGGGTTTTGACAGATGCATGGGCTTCCCAGGCTGTCGAAAAAGACGGCAAATACTATTACTACGTGACTTTGCAGAGAATAAGTCCGCGTCAGAGATGCATCGGAGTGGCTGTTTCTGACAGCCCGACCGGGCCGTTTGTCGACGCCAGGGGCGAGCCTCTTATCACCGATCAAATGACGCCGAGTCCCAACCCCTGGGACGACATTGACCCCACAGTGTTATTTGATGAAGAAGGCACAGCCTGGATGGCTTGGGGAAATCCCAACTGCTATATGGTAAAACTTAAGCCCAACATGATTGAAATCGATGGCCCAATCATGACGATACCCCTGCCGAACTACACGGAAGGACCATGGTTTCATAAGCATAACGGCATTTATTATTTGATTTATTCAGGTTTCGCATGGCAGTGGACCGGTAAAAAAACCTGTTATGCGACCTCAGACAAAATTACGGGTCCGTGGAAATATCGCGGAATTCTTGCGGAAACCATGAAGCCCAGTCCATCGATGCATGTCGGCGTTATCGATTTTAAAGGCAAGTCCTCTACTTTTCCCATAACGCCGACCTTGTCCTGAATGGAGTAAGAGGTCGCAATAACCTCCGCTCTGTTTTTGTAGATTATCTTTATTATCTACCTGATGGCTCATTGAGGACAGCACTCAGCGTGGAGGGCGTCACCGTTCCTATGCGGGATGTTCCGCCGCCGCCCTTTCCAGAGCCCGTCAAAAACAAATCCGACGAAGGAGTTATTGTGACCCAGAATGCGGGCTTTATGCCGCAAAGCTGGCCGGGCAAGCCAATCATCGCAACGGTTGACAATCCATACTACAAGGCGACCTATTGCGCGTCTTTCAATGCCAATCGAAACTGTGAATTTATGGGACAGACATTTCAGGTTCATGAAGACTTTACGCTGGACCGCATAAGCATTTTTGGCGGCGACGGTTTAGGCTATGACGACGAAAACACGATTGTGATAGGTCTGTATGACCTGGGCTCGGTTTCCGAGCAGGCAGATAATAAGTCATATACCGTAAAGGAAAATCTTTTTAACTCTCTCAAAGGCTTGAAAATCGCCTACGAGGTGCAGCCTCTCGGACTGATTCACTTCGATTTGAAAAAAAGCAACCAGCTAAAACTGAAGGCCGGGCACAGGTATGCATTTGAGTTGAAGGGAAAGAAGGGATATCTTTCAATGGGATGGCGCCGGACCAGGTCGGATATATTCAATGAAGGTGCTGCATATAACAACCGTTCAATTATTAGGGAGCGAGGAGATGACACCGTAGATTATGCAATGGCGCTTTACGGTACTGATTCGCCGAAGAAATAGACGACAGATGTGAAACATCCTTTAACTTGCGAGTACGGGCGATTGACTCTTAAAAAAGATTGATAATTAATCAAAAAGCCCATTATTGTCTGGTCAACAAAAAATGGAGAGCTTTTTTATTCCCCATTTTAACAGATATGGTTATAATATATTACCTGTTGGATTAAACATGCTTTTTAGTTAGTGCTCACAGTCGGACAGGGGCGATCACAATGATTTGAATGTTGTTTCTATAGAACGTGCCTGTTTGTTGATATGAGAATGAGTCATCACGAAGACAAACAATTAACGAAATTGTTTTTGAGGAGTGATGCTGGTTATGAACCAAAATAAAA
>CAYNDE010000414.1:0-1744 GCA_964395535.1 uncultured Pirellulales bacterium | reverse complement strand
CCTGACAGCCGTTTTACCGCCCTTTTCGCCTTTTTCTCCTCTGCCTGCCATTTATATCCCTATACGCTTTACGCTAAAATCATCGAGTATCCAGTATCGAGCATCCAGTATCTGACTTCCTGATTCTAACTTTTCCCCGCCCCTTTGCAACATCTTTTCTAAACTAAAACCCAGCCCCAACGATATCCACCCTACGTCATCTGTTATCTGTCCTCCGTCTTCCTTCGTTTGTCCTTTTATCTCCACTTCAATAATCATTATTCCTTGTTGGATACTTGTCCGGCGTAGCCTTGGCGAAGACGGATTCGATATTCATCTCTTCGTTCTTTAGTGTCTTGGTGGTTGTAAAAAATCAGCAAATAAATCAAAAAGAAATGCAAGCAACTAAATACTATATGCTAAATACTAACTACTAATTTACGGGGCGAGGAAAGCGTCGGTTTCACAGGTGGGAGTTTCGCTGCCGCTGTAGGAAAGGATATTTTGAAGTGTAAAGATATCGTCCTTATCTACTCCGACAAAGCGGGTCGTTACAAATTCGACATGTCCGTCACAAAACAAAATATTCTGGCCGCGACGGCGATGATTGATGCTGTTAAGATTTTCAAGTTTTTTATCAACCTGAAGTACAAACTGCTCGAGGTCTTCCGGCAGGTTTTCGAACAGCGGATTCATATCAGAAAGTATAGCCTTTTTGCTCAGGTTGTTTTGAGCCGGTGATTTATAGCATCTGATTCTGAGGCTGTAACTTATATGGTCTCTTGACGGAAAATCGTAATATTGCCCCGCTTTTGTCAAATCGTACATTAACTTTTTTGAGTGTTTTTTGCCCGGGCATATAAAGTCAGCCGGGTTCTCGACATATTCGCCTTTAACGAGAAGCCACAAATGCCGCGTATTGGATTGGTACTCCGGGCTCTGAGACTTGAAGCCGACTTTCCACCACGGTGCACCGTCAATAGCCGCTACGATAGGCAATTGACCGTCGTTTTCATTCTGATAGCTTAACATTGCCTGGCCGATGCGATACAATTGAGCCTGGCAGTTTGCTTTATTGCGGGCGTATTGGAGTGGTGAAAAATAGATGCCTGCGACAAGGACGATTACAGCCGCTGTTGACAGTGCACGGGCAAAGTTGCGCCAGAACGATCTCGGTGCTGCGGATTTTCTGGCCTGCTCTTCGGCTATAAGCTGTTCCAGCCGGAGCTGGCTTGAGCGTGCAGTTTCTTTTAGTCTTAAAACGGTGATTTCTGCTAATTCCTGAGGACAATCCTCTTCTTGAAGGGTGTCGAGAGGTGAAAATGCAGCGTTGATTTGTTCTACGAGCTGAGCGGCCTGCGGATTTGAGGAGATTAAGTTTTCAGCCTCGGCGGCCTCCTGTTCTGTGCTTATGCCTATACAATAATCAAATAGAAGCTGTTTTTGCTCAATAGTCAATTCTGTCATTTTGACTTTGTACTCCCGATTGCAGCCTTGTAGTCCTTAGTAAAACGATGAACCGCTGTATGCAGTCTGCTTTTAACTGTACCGATAGGTATACTTAAGATGGATGCCATTTGTTTGTATGAAAACTTATTAAAATAGGACAAAATCAGTATTTCTCGCAAGTTTTCCGGCATATTTGTTATAACCTGTCTAACCATTGAAGCGGTTTCATTTCTTGCCATATAGTCATATGGAACTACCTTGTCCGAGGTAATTGAGTTTAATACGTCCTCGAAAGACATTTGTTCACTGTCGGCTA
>CAYNDE010000413.1:0-1748 GCA_964395535.1 uncultured Pirellulales bacterium | reverse complement strand
AAATCGGTAAAGAAAAAATGGAAAGACAAAAGATTCGCAGCGGGAGTGAACCGTGAGGTTATTGAAAAAGGAGCGCAGATGCTTGGCGTGGATTTGGGTGAGCTTATAACCGATGCGATAGAGGGAATGAAAGAGGTCGCGGAACAGATAGGTCTGGGTGGGCAAGCTGTGTGATTCAATCTCTGCGTGGTTTCTTAATTCTTTTATCTACTTTTGACAGGCCTGTCAGGACGATAATTGCCGCGATTGTAGTAATGAGGGCAAGTTTATAGAACCGAGCACCACAGGCCATACCGACACTTGCAACGAGCCAGATAGTCGCGGCGGTTGTCAGGCCGTGAACGCCGCCTCTGTCCTGAATGATTGCACCGGCTCCTAAAAAGCCAACGCCGGTGACAACACCTGCAGCTATTCTCGTAAGCGATTCCTGATTTCCCATTGATGCTGAGAGTATTGTAAAAACGGCGGCGCCAAGACAAATCAGGACATTAGTGCGCAGGCCCGCGGCTTTACCGCTGAATTCTCTCTCGGCTCCGATTACGGCACCAAAAACAACAGCCAAAATTATGCTGAGTAAATCGTTCCAGGGCATCAGTTATCTTTCGACGAGAGTTTCTTCGACTTTGATTCCGAAATGCCTGCCGGCTTTTTCAATGTGTGCGAGGACTTTATCGCCTTTTTTCAGCTCGGTAATTGAAACCGCTCCGCCGTCCGTTGCGACGAGGCGAATCGTCTCGGCGTTTTGCATAACCAGGCTTACAGATTGGCCCTCTGCTTCGGCTTCGATGAGCATCATAGGGCGCTTTTCAATCTTGTTTCTTCCGAGATACGCTGTCTGTGATTTGCCCTGGAAATTAACGAGCATAACCTCGTCACCGGCTTTGAGGTCGGCAAGATATTTAGTTTTTCCGCCGGGAGCGAGCGTGTACGCGTGGACGGCACCGGCATTTACCCTGAAAGGCCTCGACGCAACATAAGGATTATCGATGGATTCCGAATGCACCAAAAAAAATCCCGATGCGGTATTGCCGACGAGCATACCTTCGCCGAGTGACATCTGTGTGCAGGTATCGAGGCAGGAACGGTCGCCCATACCGAGCTGTTTGATATTTTTTATTGTTGCGGTTACAAGCTGAATCTTTTCGCCGATACCGTGAATCAATTCTGCGCATTTTTTAATCTCGCTTACGTCGGTTGTATTCAGGACAACACCGTCGACGCCTTTTTCGAGGATTTCGGTCATCAGCTTTGCCTGGTCAGTATTTTCGACCTGCACGAGGATATTTTTACCTCTTCTTGCGAGCAGGTTCTCAATCGGAATGATTGTCCAGTCGAGCATTCGCAGGACGACTATTCTATCGGCCGGCACTGAGGCCGCTTTGTCCTCGTCAGCTTTGCCTTTTATGTCGATGAATTCGACGTCTTTGCCGGGTACGATGTTACCTGCTTTTTCGACGGTCTTGATTTTTCCAAACTCGCGCACGGTCTCGCTTTGGCCTTCAGGCAAAATAACAGCCTCTGCGCCGCTTTCCAGGGCGGCTATAGCAATTTCTTTTTTATATGGAACAGCGTTTACCCAGAGCTTTTTCATAATAATTTCCTGCGAGAATAATTCCCCTCACTTACGTTCGGGGCTCTGATAAGCTAAATATAGACCCATAAGTAAAACACAAATTCAATTATCAAGTTTTTAGAAAATCGAGGGCATCATCGACGGCAGCATTTTCGTGGACCATTTTGCAGAGAGC
>CAYNDE010000412.1:0-1755 GCA_964395535.1 uncultured Pirellulales bacterium | reverse complement strand
AACAGATGCTGCGGCGATTGGGCCTGACAGATATCGAAGCTGTTTTTAGTTTCAGCGGAGGCAAAGAATTAAGAAAGAGCAATCTCGCAGATTATCGAAGCCGGCTGCAATTCGAGACTGCTTCACCTGCAAAAACCTTCTTTTTGAAACGCTTTAACAAACCGCCTGTGTTAGTACAGGTAAAAAACTGGCTCACCGGCCGGGGACGCAAAAGCTGCGCATCATTTGACTTCGATGTGGCAAATAAACTCTTCGCTGAAGGGATAAATACGGCCCGGCCTGTATGCTTCGGCGAGCAGTTCGGTCTTCTTTTTGAAAAAAGGAGCTTCTGCATCACTGAAAAAATAGCCGATGCAGAATCACTCGAAAGAAAGCTTCCCGATTGTTTTCATGGCCGACAAAATGCTGAGAAACTAAAACAAAAAAGAAGCTTCATTGAGCAGCTTGCAAAATTCGTAAGAAGGTTCCACGAGACCGGCTACCGTCACCGTGACCTTTATTTCAGCCATATATTCTACAATGACAGCGGCGAATTTTATCTCATCGACCTTTCGCGAGCGTTCAGGCCGTTATTATTAGGACAGCGGTTTCGAATAAAAGATTTGGCGCAGCTTCATTATTCGGCGCCAGCCAAATACTTCTCGAAGGCCGACCGTCTTCGATTTTTTTTAAGTCTTATCGGCAAAAAAAGACTGAACAGAAACGATAAGTCGGTTATAAAGAGGATAATAAACAAGAGCCGGCGTATGGCAAGGCATAATAAAAGACATAATAGAATTGCTCCATTCGAGAACTAACTGAAAAAGCTAAAAACAAATATTATGAAAGTTGCACTAATTATAGAACGTGCCGATACAGGGCTTGGCGGGGCCGAGAGGAGCGTCTTCGAATTGCAGACAGCTCTCAGAAGATTAAACCTCGACGTTGACATCCTCGCAGCCAAAGGTGCGGACGAAAAAACAGAACATAAAAATATCTATTTTCTTTGCGAAGACAAACGCGGTAAACGAACCAAGCTCAGCCGTTTCGAAAACGCTCTGAAGGACTTTCTCAATCAGAAGCATTACGATATAATTCACAGCTTTCTTCCATTCGGCTTTGCCGATATCTATCAGCCGAGAGGCGGCAGCTTTCCAGAAGCTATCAAACGCAACGCCGAAAGCTACCAAAACAAATTCATCAAAACTTACAAAAAGGTAACCGCTTTCGCTAATCTGCGCAGAACAGCTCTTTACAGGGCTGAAAAAAGATTATGCGAAAACAACAACGGGCCGGCCATCGCCGCCCTTTCCGGCTACGTCGCAGAGCAATTCAGACGCTATTATAATGTTCCGGACAAAAGGCTCGCCATAATACCCAACGGTGTAAAAACAGATACTAAAGTCGAAAAACGTGCCGCTGATAATCTTCGTTCGCAGATACTTGCCAGCCTTCGAATCACCGAGGCTGACAATCCGATTTTTTTTCTATTCGCAGCGAATAACTTCAGGCTGAAGGGCCTGGAAGTCTTGTTAGAAGCATTTTCACTGGCGACGGAGAAAGAAGAATTTAAGCCTGCATATTTAATAGTTGCAGGCAAAGGCAAAATCCAAAAGTTCAGACATCTCGCAAAAAAAATCGGCGTTTTTGAAAAAATAGTTTTTCTCGGCCAGGTCAGAAATATGGCGAATGTCTTTGCCATAACCGATATAGCGGTACTCGCGACATTCTATGACCCGTCGAGCAGGTTTACACTCGAGGCATTAGCCGCCGAAA
>CAYNDE010000411.1:0-1757 GCA_964395535.1 uncultured Pirellulales bacterium | reverse complement strand
GCAAACTCAGCACTATCCTCGAACAGGCTGTTACTCCACGTCGGCCCTCTTCCATCCTCTCTTTTTGTATAAGGTGTTGTCGGAAGGTTACCGCCGTAAATGGATGAACACCCTGTAGCGTTTCCAATCATCGCCCTGTCACCGAATAATTGTGTCAGCAGCTTTACATAAGGTGTCTCGCCGCATCCGGCACAGGCACCCGAAAACTCAAACAAAGACTGTACCAACTGGCTGCCCTTAACGGTATCCGGCTTAAAGAGTTTCGGGTCCGTATTCGGTATCGATAGAAAATACGCAAAATTCTCTCTCTCCTGGGCTCGCAGCGGCTCCTGCAGGTGCATATTAATCGCCTTTTTGCCGGTCGGCTGCTTATTTTCGTCTTTCTGCTCAGCAGGACAGAAAAGCACACACGCCCCGCAGCCGGTACAATCTTCCGGTGCAACCTGAACAGTAAACTTCATACCGGCAAATTCCTTGCCCTTGGCATCTATACTCTTAAAGGTCTTTGGTGCCTTTTCAAGATGCTTGGCATCATAAGCCTTAACTCTTATAGCTGCATGCGGACAGACGAGCGAGCACCGCCCGCACTGAATGCACACATCAGGCTCCCAGACAGGGATATTGACGGCAATATTGCGCTTCTCAAACCGAGTTGTGCCCGTGAGGAATTTACCATCACAGGGCAGTTTGCTTACCGGTACCTTATCACCCCGCCTGACCATTATCTCTGCCGTGACCTCTTTGACAAATTCCGGAGCATCAGCCGGTACCACGGGCGGCATCTTAATCTTGCTTGTCACCTTGTTCGGATACTTTACCTCGTAAACCTTATCAAGTGCGCTATCTACCGCAGCGTAATTCATATTGACAACCTTTTCGCCCTTTTTGCCGTACGTTTTCTTAATCGCGTCCTTAATCGCCTCAACTGCCTCTTCGATTGGTATGATATTGCTGATTTTGAAAAAGGCTGTCTGCATAATCACATTGATGCGGGCTCCAAGTCCAAGCTCGCCAGCAAGTGAAATTGCATCTATCACATAGAACTTAAGTTTTTTGTCTATTATCTGCTTCTGCACTTCCTGCGGCAGCGTATCCCAAACCTCATCGGGACTGTGCAGAGTCGTCATAAGAAAGGTAGCACCCTCCTTTGCCGAAGACAGCATATCATATTTTTCAACAAAGCTCGGATTATGGCAGGCCACAAAGTCAGCCCGCGTTACCAGATAAGGCTTGCGAATAAGGTCCTCGCCGAATCTCAGGTGCGATATAGTTACCGCACCGGCCTTTTTAGAATCGTATTCAAAATAACCCTGTGCGTAATTTTTAGTCAGCTCACCTATAATCTTTATCGAGTTCTTGTTCGCACCAACCGTGCCGTCCGAGCCGAGTCCGAAAAACATCGCAGAATAAACGCCCCCACTTTCAACATCAAATGACTCGTCAACGTCAAGGCTTGTATTGGTAACATCATCGATAATTCCTACGGTAAACCCGCTCTTGGGTTCCGCAGCATCGAGATTATCAAAAACAGCCTTGACCATAGCGGGAGTAAACTCTTTCGAGCCGAGACCGTACCGACCACCAACTATGACCGGATAACCCTTAAACGGCGACCGCCCGGCACCCATCGCCTCCCCGACAGCGGTTCTGACATCCAGATATAAAGGCTCGCCGATTGAGCCCGGCTCTTTCGTTCGGTCAAGCACCGCAATCTTTTCCGTCGTCTTCGGCAAGGCGGCAATGAAATCTTTTGTGCT
>CAYNDE010000410.1:0-1758 GCA_964395535.1 uncultured Pirellulales bacterium | reverse complement strand
CCAGCTCAACAGAAAGCAGGCCAGGGAGGAATCGAACCCCCAACCTTCGGTTTTGGAGACCGACGCTCTGCCTATTGAGCTACTGGCCTACATCAAATTTACGCACCTCGAAAATCGCCCAAAAACTTAAATTCCCAAGCCGGCACATTATTTCCTGCGTATCTTATGAGTTGTATGCCGTCTTTCTTTCCTGCAAAACTTCTGCAATTCAATCTTTGGCGCCCCTTCTGCCACACTCACGTTTGTTCGATAATTTCTGCTGCCGCACTCCTTGCATTCAAGCCACACAAATTCTCTTTTACTTTTCTTCTTAGCCATAATTTATGCCGGCCTCAAAATGCCGGCCTCAAAATGCCGCCGCCAATAATATGCACACGCCGATAAATAATCCCTCATTTTGACGATGACGCTCAGGCCATCGGTCTCAAACATAAAATCAGGTTTCACTCTTCGTTGACAAAAGATTTGTAACCGGCTACGCAAGTATCTTGGTAACCACACCGGCTCCTACTGTCCTGCCGCCTTCCCGAATAGCAAAACGAAGACCTTCCTCCATCGCTATAGGCGAAATAATTTCCACTTCCATTGCTATATTATCACCCGGCATACACATCTCTGCCGGTTTGCCTTCCCTGCTTTTAATCTCAAGAACCGTACCCGTTACGTCTGTTGTTCTGAAATAGAATTGCGGTTTATAGTTCGGGAAAAACGGCGTATGCCGGCCGCCCTCTTCTTTGGTCAATACGTAAACTTCCGCCTCAAACTTTGTGTGCGGTGTTATACTGCCCGGTGCTGCTATAACCTGACCGCGCTCGAGATCCTTTTTCTCTACTCCACGCAGCAGAACACCAATGTTATCGCCCGCCTGCCCCTCGTTCAGTGTCTTGTTAAACATCTCGACTCCGGTACATACGGTCTTGCGTATATCCTTCGAGAGGCCGATTATTGCAACCTCATCGCCGACATGAATCTTACCGCGTTCAACTCTGCCCGTACCTACCGTCCCCCTGCCCTTAATACTGAAAACGTCCTCAACCGGCATAAGGAAAGGTTTATCTACTTCGCGTTTCGGTACAGGTATATACTCATCCATAACCTTAAGCAGCTCTACTATAGGCGGACAAGACGGGTCATCAAGGCTCTCTGCCTTCATCGCCTTCAGCGCTGAGCCGCGTATAATCGGTGTATCATCTCCCGGAAAATCATACTTACTCAACAGTTCCCTTATCTCCAGCTCCACAAGGTCCAGCAGCTCCGGGTCATCCACAAGCTCAACCTTATTCAGAAAAACCACAATCTTCGGAACGTTAACCTGCCTGGCAAGAAGGATATGTTCGCGCGTCTGAGGCATAGGCCCGTCACTGGCAGAGACTACAAGAATTGTACCGTCCATCTGGGCCGCGCCCGTAATCATATTCTTAACATAGTCTGCGTGACCGGGGCAATCAATGTGCGCATAATGTCTGTTTGCCGTCTCGTACTCGACGTGTGCAGTGGCAATCGTCAAAATCTTCGTCTCATCTCGCCGGCCCTGAGCCTCCGATGCCTTGGCGATATCATCGTAACTCTTAAATTTGGACAGACCTTTAAGCTCCATTACCTTCGTCATAGCAGACGTCAAGGTCGTCTTGCCGTGGTCAACGTGTCCGATTGTTCCTACATTAACGTGTGGTTTTGTTCTCTCAAATACTGCCTTTGCCATTGTAATATAAACCTCCAATATTCCGTTCTATTGCTTTTCTCTTCCTTAATATTTAT
>CAYNDE010000409.1:0-1760 GCA_964395535.1 uncultured Pirellulales bacterium | reverse complement strand
GCTGCCCTTCGGTGGCATATACATATACCGACCCTGTTGTCTATTACGAATATACGCTCGAAACAGCAAAGCTTGCAAGAAACAGAAATATGCGCAATGTTCTTGTAACAGCCGGCTACATTAATGAACAACCGTGGCGGCGGCTTTTGGAATACGTCGATGCAGCCAATATCGACCTGAAGGGAATAACGGACGAATTTTACCGCCGTGTATGTTCAGCTACATTAAAACCCGTACAAAACGCTCTGGTAATAGCCAAGGCAAGCGGTATAATCGTTGAGGTAACAAATCTGGTAATACCCACCCTGAATGACAAGCCGGAAGAGATACGACAGCTTTCCCACTGGATAAAAGAGAACCTCGGCAGTGACACGCCTCTGCACTTTTCCGGTTTCTACCCGCGATATCAAATGGTCCATCTTCCACAAACCTCACTACAAACGCTTGAGACGGCGAGGGATATCGCGAAATATGAAGGCCTTGAATACGTCTATATAGGCAACGTACAAAGCAAGGAAGGTGAAAATACATATTGCCCCGGCTGCGGCAAGCTGTTGATTGAACGCAAAATATACACGATTCTGCGCAACGAGCTTAAAGACGGGACGTGCCCCGACTGCGGCAGAAAGATTTACGGAGTATGGAAATGACACGCAGAGAATTTTTTGCCAAACTGATGAAGACGACAGCGGCGATAATCGCCGGAACGTGGCTGGTTGTCAAAAAGGCCACGCCAAGAAAATTTGTCACAGCTCTCAAATCCAGCAGGTACCCGGGCAAAATAAAAAATCTATCGAATATCGAAAAAGTAAGTAAGTGGAGCGGCTAATTATGAACAGGATATTAAAAATAATCAAGCCAAGCGGTTGGCTCTTTATAGTGCTTGTGTTTGCAGCCTGTTTGGCGACGACTTTCTGTCAAGGATGTAAAAAGCAAGCCTCACCTGTAGTTAAAACAAAGACATCCCAAACCAATGAAAATGAAACAGAGCTGAAAGAAAAACAAAAAATCGAGGAGCCGCCAAAAGTTGTAATCAAATCTGGAATTGCAGGCTCGTGGTATCCGGACGATGCAAAAATTTTAACCGAGCAACTCGGGCAGATTTTCCAAAAAGCTGAGACAAAGCCGATAGACAATGTGATTGCACTAATCCTTCCGCACGCAGGGTATCAATTTTCAGGACAGACAGCGGTCTCAGCTCTTAAAACAATAAACAAAGAGTATAAAAGAATAATTGTAATAGGCCCCAGCCACCGGACACCAATAGGGGGAATGCTAAGCGTACCAAAGGGGACACATTATCAAACACCGCTCGGGCAAACGCCTCTCGACGTTGAATTCATAAATAAACTTCTCGAATACCCGATATTTCAAAATGTACAAAGTGCACACGGAAGTCAATTCGAAAACGCAGTTCAGATAGAGATTCCGCTGCTGCAATATAAATTTCAAAACTTCAGGCTTGTGCCGATTCTGACAGGTCAGTGTTCGGAGAATACTATCGAAAAAGCCGCTTCCATATTGAAATCAATGACCGATGAAGATACTCTCGTGATAGCAAGCTCAGACTTTACACATTACGGGCGCTCATTCGGTTACATACCGTTTACGCAAGACGTTCCGGAAAATCTCAAAAAGCTCGATATGGGAGCCTTCGAGTATATCGCAAAGCTCGACAGTAAAGGCTTTCTCGAATACAGAAACAAAACCGGAGCGACGATATGCGGAGCAGTGCCGATTGCCATACTGCTCGATATGCT
>CAYNDE010000408.1:0-1761 GCA_964395535.1 uncultured Pirellulales bacterium | reverse complement strand
CGCAAGATTCTGGGTATAATCAATATTAGTAAGCTGCTGAACGTCCTTGTGAGGAAACGTCATCGTATGAGTCATATATCTTGTCCTTATCGAAGACGGGCTCAGCGAATACAGCATCTCCGACAGTGCCTTCTCGTCTATCGGTTTTACAGGCCGGAAAAATATCTCCGTCCCGTCGATAAGTGTCTCGTAGCATTCCAGCTCTTCCGGGTATCTGACCTGCTCGGCGTCGATCTCTATCTGGTCGGCGTAAATATACTTCTGTGCCTTCGCTGCCTGTATGAGTTTCTGCCGAAACTTAGGATGAGCGATATCAATCAGTGACAATACTCTCTGCCTTATACTCTTGCCGTGCAGATACGCAGTTCCGTATTCGGTAACGACGTAATAAACGTCACCTCGCGTCGTCACCACTCCTGCCCCCTCGGTCAGATGCGGCACGATTCTGCTGACCTCGCCGTTTCTCGCCGTCGAAGGCATTGCGATAATTGCCTTGCCACCCCTGCTCTTTGCCGAGCCGCGGATAAAATCAACCTGCCCGCCGATACCGCTGTAAAATTGATAACCCAAAGAATCCGCACAGACCTGGCCGGTCAAATCAATCTCCAGCCCGACGTTAATGCCCACCATCTTTTCGTGCTGGCTTATGATATACGGGTCGTTAACGTACTCGGTCGGGTAGAACTCGAAAAACGGGTTATTGTCTATATAATCGTACAGCCTTCGCGTCCCCATACAGAAGCTCGCCACCACCTTGCCGCGGTTGAGTGTTTTTTTCGCGCACGTTATCGCGCCGCATTCAATCAAGTCTATAATCCAGTCGCCGAACATCTCCGTATGCACGCCGAGGTCTTTTTTATCCTTTAAGAATTCCGCAAGTGCCTGCGGTATCCTTCCTATCCCGCACTCAATCGTGCTGCCGTCCTCGACAAGCCGGGCGATATTCTGACCAATTCGCCGAAGAGTCTCATCCGTTTCTGTTACCGACGCCTCTATAATCTCCTCATCGAAAGCCACCAGGGCATCGATATCGTTGATATGAATAAAACTGTCGCCGAATGTCCGCGGCATCCTGCCGTTCACCTGTGCTATTATATATCTCGCATTGGCCGCCGCCGACTTGACTATATCAACCGAAACTCCGAGGCTGCACAAACCATTCGCATCGGGCACCGTCACACTGATTAAAGCCACATCGACCGGAATGCGCCCCGTCTCGAACTGGTAAGGTATATCGGACAGAAATATCGGCGTGTAGTCACCGATACCTCTGCTCAAAACGTCGCGAATGTTCTCAGCTATGAAAAAAGTGTTCATCTTGAACTTTTCACGGAACCTCTCATCCGCATAAGGAGCCGTTCCCATCGTCAGCAGATGAATTATATGGGCATCGGTAATCCCCGCTGAATACTCCACCAGCGCGTTAACCAGGTGCTGCGGCTGTGCACAGCCTGTCCCTATGAAAATATTATAGCCCGATTTGACAAGCTTCATCGCCGCTGCCGCCGTCGTTACCTTGTCCGCAAATTTGCTCTTCCAGTCGAATTCCTGCATTCTGTTTTCACCCCGTCTTAAACCTTTTCCACACTCATTCTCGCATCGACCGCTATCGGCACCGTCCCTTCCGGCCCGACCATATACGGATTTATATCCAGCTCCTTTATCTGGCCAAATTCCGTGACGAGCTGGCTGAGCCGCTGCAGACCTTCTGCAATAGCGCCGATATCAACTCCCTCCTCGCCGCGAACGCCTTTCAGTATC
>CAYNDE010000407.1:0-1766 GCA_964395535.1 uncultured Pirellulales bacterium | reverse complement strand
GCAGCGTGGCATACCGGTTTCCCCCCCAGCCGGTTCCACCACCTCGCCTTTTTTATTGCGCAAAACGGCTATACGAACTCCAAAAGGCCAAAAATCTGCTGATTATAGCGAACAAATAAAATAGGTAAAAACTACTGCCCCCGTATCTGAACAAAAACACGCCTGCTTCGAGGCCCGTCAAACTCACAAAAATATACGCCCTGCCACGTACCAAGCTCAAGTGAGCCGCCCTTTACCAGAAGCTGCTCACTGCAGCCGATAATCGAGCTCTTGATATGCGCATCAGAATTGCCCTCGCTGTGCCTGTAGCCGCTGACATTCGATGGTACGAGCTTCGAGAGCATCATAAGTATATCGCTGACAACATCCGGGTCGGCATTCTCGTTTATCGTAATACCAGCCGTCGTATGCGGACAATACACTATCGCATCGCCATTTTTTATACCAGCTTTGCCGACAACTGCCTCGACCCTGCTGGTAATGTCCATCATCTGATTGCGGCTTTTTGTGTTTATGCTCAACTCTTCTTCAAAGATTTTCATTTTGATTCTCCTTGCATCCAACGGAATCGCAAGGCCGTTCGAATATAGAGACATTTATTTTAAGCCTTCACCGAGAAGCATCTTAAGTTCAGTGATAAGTGGCGGTATATCCTCCGTCGAGGTGCTCCAAACAACAGCCAGGTTAATGGAAAAATAAGCGTGAATAAGTCGATGTCTCATACCGATAATCACAGCCCACGGAATATCAGGTACGTTTTCGCGAAGTTCCTGCAACACCTGCGTTGCCGCTTCACCGATAATCTCAATAAGATGAACAAGCGAGTGAACCAGCTTGCGGTCACTGTTCAAGTCTTCACGCCTTGAAGATTGAACATATTGCTGAAGTTCGCTTGCCGCATCCAGCATATGCCGCAACCTTATCTGGTCCTCATGACTGATACTGAACCTTGGCATCTCTAATTACCTCGTCACGAAAATACTGGCTCAAATCCTCAGGAGTCCGTAAATCGACCTTCCTGCCGAGGTTTTGGGCCAGCTCCATCTCCATCCTGACGATTGAAAAAAGTCCAGGCGTATGATTTGCCTCAAATTCCACAAGAAGGTCAATATCACTTTCCGGCCCCAATTGTCCGCTAATAGCAGACCCAAAAATCGATAGTCTTCTGATATGATTCCTTTTGCAGAACTCAATCAGTCTTTCTTTGGATATCTTTTGTTCTAATGAATAACCCATTTTACATAAACCTTAAAGCTGTTGTTATGATAGCACAATATCTACATCTGCTCAACTACTTCTATCCCCAAAAGCTCAGCCAATCCGTGCCTTATCGTCTTCGCCGTCAAATCACAAAGCATCAGCCTCGTTGGCCTTTTATCAGGCCCAGCCTTCAAAACCGGGCAATTAGTATAAAAGCCGCTGAACCTCTGCGCAAGCTCATATAAATAGCTTGTCAGATAATTAGGCCGAAAATCCGCCAGACAAGCCTCTATCGCCTCACCATAGCGAACTAACTGCTTTGCCAAATCCAGCTCCGCCGCCTCGCTCAAATCCAGACTCTTCACACCCGAAAGCTCCGTCTCAACATCAACATCTCTTAACTGCGCCTTTCGCTCAATCGACTTTATCCTCGCATATGCATACTGCATATAGGGAGCAGTATTTCCCTCCATCGCAAGCATCTTTTCAAAGCTGAAAATATAATCGCTCGTCCTGTTATTCGAAAAGTCCGCGTATTTGACCGCACCAATCCCCACCGCCCTCGC
>CAYNDE010000406.1:0-1768 GCA_964395535.1 uncultured Pirellulales bacterium | reverse complement strand
CGTCTGTCGCCCTGAAATTGTCAGGATTGTCAAGGGCAACCGTCAATTCGTTTTCTTCCTTGTAATATGCAATCGGTATGAGCTTATAGGATTTTGCCATCTGGAATGGTATTTTATCTATCACATCAGGGGATATTTCAATTTCATTTATGTTGACATATTCCATCCCCCTCTGTCCTGCTCGGGCTATCCTAAGCTGGCTTTCATCTACATAGCCAAGCTCCAAAAATATTTTGCCTATTTGGTCCTTGCCTCCCCTTTTCTGCTGTATTTTTACACACTCATGTACCTTTTCTCTTGTTAGAACGCCCATCTTAATAAGCACTCTGCCAAGCGTCCGTCCCCTAAGTTGCTCTACCGGGGGTATCTTTTTCATTGATTCCGCTTTTGCCATATCAGTTTTACTCCATTTTCAATAACTTTTCACTCTACATTATTATACGTCATTAACACCTTATAGTCAAATATATTATGTAATGGACAGTTAGTTATTGGGACTTTTCTAAAATCTTGCTTGCCCATTTTTATCAAAAAAATCGAATATTTTTGCAATTGCTATCTGTGAGAAAAAGCACATTCTAATATTATATAAATTAAGTAAAGTACAAAAATTCTTCTTTATAAGCAGAACGTAAGATATTAAGAATAACAAAAAAATTTAAGTCTAAAATCAGAATTGTTTTTTAATATGGTGATATTTATGAAAAATCACCTTCAAATGTCAATAGATTTGCAAATCTTACTTTAAGGGATTTGGTCTGACCGCTATTAAAACTAACAACCACAATACTATTCTCGCCCATATCGACAAAATCCTTCACACGACCGAGACCAAAAGAAACGTGCCTTACAAGCTGGCCGGGTGTAAAAACAGGCGAGAAAGTACGGCTTCTTTGATACTCATCATCGTAATATATTCCACCCACGTCATTATGACTCCCATTATTTCTGCAAGTACCAAGCTCATAAAGAAATGATGACGGTATACTTCTGGAAAGCTGGCCCCGAATCGTTCGATATTGGCAATAACTCATAAATAATCTTAACTTCGCCCGTGTGATACCAACAAAAAATAATCGCCTTTCCTCCTCGATATCTTCATCATCCTCACTGCTTCTCTCATGAGGAAGCAGGCCTTCCTCGAGACCGACAATAAAAACATTGTCAAATTCCAGGCCCTTTGCGGAATGCAGTGTCATCAAAGCTACAGAAGGCCTGCCGATATCGTATGTATCGACATCGCTAAACAGTGAAATCTGCTGCAGATAATCAAGCAGAGAAGGTTCATCGCTCTGTTCGTCATAACTGGCTGCTGCACTTATAAGCTCGTTAATATTATCAATCGCGTCCGTATCACTGGAATCTTTAAGTGAGGCAGACAGGCCCGTCTTTTCAAACACTGACAGGGCAATGGAAGCAACGGGTTTGTCAAGCTGCTTTTTAAGCTCTTCCATCGTATTAATAAAGACAGCGACTTTCGCCTTCGAGCCCGCTGATAATGAGCTAATCTTGTCAGCCTGCTTTAAGGCTTCGTAAAAGGAAAGTCTGCCTGCTGCGGCATAGGCTTTTATCCTGTCAATCGTTGTTTTGCCTATCCCACGAGCCGGCGTATTAATTATTCGCAATAAAGCAATTTCATCTTCAGGATTTATCAGCACCTTCAAAAATGCGAGCAGGTCGCGTATCTCCTTTCTATTATAGAATTCAATTCCACGAACAATTTGATATGGAATCTTATTTTTTATAAGTGCTTCCTCAAGTGCCCTGC
>CAYNDE010000405.1:0-1772 GCA_964395535.1 uncultured Pirellulales bacterium | reverse complement strand
GCGTGAGTTATCCTTGACGTTACCACCAATCCTGTTGCCATTTTATTTTCCTTTGCTGCTTCGAGAATCGTTTTATATTTGGTCTCGTCGGGCGCCACACCGAGCATTTTATTATTTGTTTTTATCCCGCAGGCCAGGGCCGTCCCGCTTGCAGCAGAGTCCGTAACGATGTTGTCTGCCGAATGTGTTCGCATTATCCCCGTTACAGGAAATTTCTCCATATACAATTTACCGTCCAGGCCAGCGCCTTTTATTCGGGCAATAGAAAACTGATTAAAGCTCATCCCGTCACCGATGAGTATGATTACATTTCTAACGCTTTTGCCTTCGATATTTGGATAAGTCTCGGTGTTCGCAGGCGGCTGATAAAAGCTTAAATCCTTGTTATTAACATCAACAACACTAATGGTGTAATCATCCTGCGCTAAAGAGATAGAGAAAAGAAGTGCTAATAGAAATAAAATCAAACTCAGGCTTATCGCTTTTTTGTATCTTTTCATAAAAACTCCTATTATGAAGATATAAAGGTATTTGACTGCTTTGCATTCATATTTAATGATTATAACAGAAAAACCATTCTTAATCAAGTGCAGGAGCGTTCAAATAGCGAAAACGCGATTTGCCTCTATAAACATAAATTTTCATCAGCCTTGAGGGGCAGCAGATAATTTTCTCTTGCTTTAAAAAATCCTTAAAAATATAATTTATAAAGTATTTTGTTGATGAACAAGACTTAATCTTATATAGTAGTAACTCTTATGAATAAAGTAAAAAACAATACCAAACTGGACAGTAAGGTTAAAAGATTCAAGGCAGAATGCAGGCGGCTGGGCCTGAAAATAACGCCGCAGAGGACCGCAATATACACCGCCCTTGCAGAAGCCAGGGACCACCCTACCGCTGATGTTCTGCACCGCAGGCTTCGGAAAAAGTACCCCGAAATCTCGCTCGATACCGTCAACAGAACACTGCTCACCCTGGCTGATATAGGGCTGGCTATCGTGGTCGAGGGCACAGGCCAGCCGAAAAGATTCGATGCCGACATCGATACACACCAGCATTTCATCTGTGTAAAATGCAAAAAGATATTCGACTTTGTACATAAGCCGTTTGATAATATTAAGATACCTAAGAAAATCAAACAAAACTTTAAGGTTGTCAGAAGTACTGTATATATAGAAGGTTTTTGTGATGCCTGCCTGAAAAAAACCGGCAGGTAAAGCTAAAAACTATAAATAAAAAATATTGGTATTAGGAGACTGTATATGAATCTGAAGGGAACACGAACGGAAAAGAACCTGCTGACTGCTTTCGCAGGCGAGTCGCAGGCAAGGAACCGTTATACCTACTTTGCCAGCCAGGCCAGAAAGGAAGGTTACGAGCAGATAGCTGCAATTTTCGAGGAAACGGCGAACCAGGAAAAAGAGCATGCAAAACGCGAGTTCAAATTTCTCGAAGGCGGTGAAGCCGAGATCGCCGCGGCTTTTCCCGCAGGCGTTATCGGCAATACGCTTGAAAACCTCAAAGCCGCTGCCGCAGGTGAACATTATGAGAACACAGAGATGTATCCTGAGTTCGCAGAGGTGGCCGACAAGGAAGGCTTTGCTGAAATCGCTGCGGTTTTCAGAAAAATCGCAGTCGCCGAAAAACGCCACGAAGGCAGGTACGTTAAGCTGGCTAAAAATATCGAGCAGGGAAAAGTCTTCAAACGAGAAAACAAGGTCAGATGGGTCTGCAGAAATTGCGGCTACGTGCACGAAGGAACGGAACCG
>CAYNDE010000404.1:0-1780 GCA_964395535.1 uncultured Pirellulales bacterium | reverse complement strand
CTGTTAAATATGGGCGACGACCGCGGCCTGCAGGCACTTCGCGATATAGCCCTGGATACGTACAGCACCAACAGGATAAAAGCCCTGGAAGCAATAGCTTATGGTGCAAGACGTAATGATGCATCGGCAATATGCCAAAGGCTTCTGCGGGATGACGACTTCGATATAATGCTTGCGGCATACGAGCAGCTTCTCAAATTAGACGATATAGCTGTGAGCCGGGATATAATTGCCAGGAGTATTTATCTTGACATGGTTCCATCGGCAGGTCAACAGGGCATATTTGTCAGCCGCAGCGGCCTGCCGCGAATAGCAATATTCGGTGCGCCGATATACAGCCGGCCCGATACGTTTATTCGCTACGAGGACGGCAGTATTACAATAGATGCGCCGCTTGATTCAGGAGGAGTACGGCTGATACGCAAGATACCCAACGTACCGCCGATAACAGTAGAATGCTCATATAAGCTTAGTGACATAGTTAGAACTCTTTGTGAGGAGGCGACTGTCGAGGATTCTTCCGGTCGAAAGCCGGGCCTTAATGTCCCCTACTGCGATATGACTGCGATACTCAAACAGATGTGTGAGAAGGGAGCTTTACTGGCAGAATTTAAGGCAGGTCCACTTCCAAAAATCGACTGAATAATCAAGAAAAAGCTGCGTATTGACCGATAATAATATTGTAAATGCCGCAAAAGATGACTAATTTCGTATGTACCGGCAATCTAAACAATATAGATAAAGGCATAAAATGAGACTTGAAAGAATCGTTTTAGACGGATTTAAAAGCTTCGCAGACAAGACCGAGCTTTTGTTTAACTCTCCGATAACGGCGATTGTCGGGCCTAACGGCTGCGGTAAAAGCAATATCGTTGACGCAGTCAAATGGGTACTGGGCGAACAAAGCGTCAAGAGTCTGCGAAGTGACCATATGGCCGATGTGATATTTTCCGGCAGCAGCAGCAGAAAGGCTCTGGGAACAGCGGAGGCGAGCCTTTTTATATCCAACACGACAGGCCAGCTGCCGATTGAAGCAAGCGAGGTGCAAATCAGCAGGCGAATATATAAAAGCGGTGAAAGCGAGTATCGAATAAACAACAAAATCTGCCGGCTTAAAGATATACGCGAGCTTTTTATGGATACCGGCATAGGGGTCAAGGCTTACTCGATTATCGAGCAGGGACAGGTCGAGCAGCTCGTTACGGCGTCAAAAACAGACAGACGAAGCATATTCGAGGAGGCAGCCGGCATCAGCAAATACAAGGCCCACAAAAAAGAGGCGCTTCGAAAGCTGGAAAGGTGCGAGCAGAACCTTTTACGTCTTGCAGATATTCTTAATGAGGTCGGAAAACAGCTCAGAAGCATTAAGCACCAGGCAGGCAAGGCAAGAAGCTATCTGAAATATACAGAAAGGCTCAAGGAGCTCCAGCTAAATTATTCGCTCGTCGAGTATCACAGGATACATACAGAAAGCATCGAAAAGCGAAAGCAAGAGGCAATCATCGAAGAGCAGTTTGCCTCGGTTTCGGCACAAACAAGCAAAAAGGATGCAGAGCTCAGCGAGCTGGGACATAAAATAATAGAAACAGAAAACGAAGTGAACCGCGCGGATAATACGCTGGTCACGGCTGAAAGTAAGATTGAACAGCATCTCCAAAGAATCGACTTTTTAAGGACAAGGGTAACAGAGCTGCAGGAGCGGGAACGGTCATTGCAACAGAGGACCGAAAAGCTGCAGGAGCAGAAAAAGGCCCTCGAGTCGGATTTATCGCGTTACAGA
>CAYNDE010000403.1:0-1781 GCA_964395535.1 uncultured Pirellulales bacterium | reverse complement strand
GTTATCAATGATGGCCTGTTTTACACTGGTGAACAGTTTGACGCAGAATCAAGCCAGTATTACCTCCGCGCGCGTTATTACAATCCGCTAACAGGACGATTTAATAGGATTGATCCTATTGATGGAAGTTTAAGTGATCCGCAATCTCTGCATAAGTATTTATATTGCCATGCGAATCCAGTCAACAACATTGACCCAAGTGGATATATAGTTGATTGTCCGGTTGCTCCTACATTGCAAATCATAACAACAACATCTATCCAGGCTCAGTTGCGTTCTTCACAATCAGTTAGTTATGCTCCTATTTATACGAAAACATTAACAACGGTAGCATCTATGCTTCTTTTGACAACAACTGCGATATTCACTGAACTGTTGCTTTATTATTCGGTGTTTGCTACATTGCATACGATTCTGAAAGAACGTACCTCTCCGGTTATTTACCAGGAAATTGTCGCAAGCAAAAAATTAGTAGAAGCTGTTGCGCGTACCAAAGCTGCTGAGCAAGTAGCAAGGCAATTTGCCCATAAAATAGGCATTAAACAGGATGAAATTGAGGATTTGCCAATTTTCTTTGTATTCCAGAGGATAACACCATATATTTATGAAAACGATAGGAATGCAATAATGAGAAATCCTTTATGGGTTGCGTTACAATATGTAGGTATAGGAAATGGTAATATGATAAATGCAAACAGAAGAGCAGCTACGGCTGGAAAAGATTATCTGCGTACAATTGATAGGCCTCATCTAGATGAATATCCTTTTGCTTCAACGTTTCAGGGTGGAGCTGGTGCGTCAGTCGAAGCAGTTCCAGAGTTAGAACACCAAACTCAACGCGTCCATCTATCATCGTTTTATAGAACAAAACTTCATAACGAACCAAAGTGGTTTTTAGTAGTTCCACTGCCTTTATAAGGGTCTTATTATGGACGCTAAAAGATATGAAGAAGTTCTTGAACAATTAGACAAACTTGCAAAAGAATATGGATTTCCGGCATTTGGGGCAGGAACCTATTATATTGATTCGAGAATGTCAGTCTTCGCAGACAAAAGTTATTGGGGTATACTGATTGAAGTTATCGATGTCAGTACAGGTGATATGAGGCATTATCGTAATTTCGACGTTGTTTATCGTTTTGGAAATTGTCTTTCGAGACCGCTAAGTGCTAAGGAAACCCGATTTTTGAGGATAACAAGTGATGGAGATGACGGTCCTGTATTTGGAGAAGGAGATCAGGGGGACTATCTAAATCCAAATGTTAAAACGATGAGATTGCGAGGCCATCTTGTCACCATTCCTCGTGATCCTCGAGTTTATAAAAGCAAGGGCATAAAATTGGTCAGTAAAGAGAAAATTAATCCTAAGGACGTGATTTATGCTTTGGATAAAGGTACATTGATAGTTAATAAGAAAAAAATATATCCTGAAGAATTGTTGCGTGCGATGACGCCTGAATATCGAGAATATTTTTTCTTGAACGATGAAGAAAAGCAAACAGAATTTTTATACCCGATTCCCAAGACACTTCAATTGGAAGAATGGCGACACCCGTTATATGATGAAAGCAATATACTTGAACCTCCAAGTAAATGTGAAGCTTTTCAATTAATCGCCAAAGTTATTGCAACATGCGATCCTAGCGTTTACAAGCCTACGGAGAGGCCAAATACACATTGGAGTAATTGGCTTATAGCTGATAAATGTTTATAAGACAAGGCTCTTTGAAAATTTAATATTAGGATTTCGAGCAGTTAGCACAGGCTGCAATCGATTACAG
>CAYNDE010000402.1:0-1782 GCA_964395535.1 uncultured Pirellulales bacterium | reverse complement strand
CAATTTAAATTAGACGGCAAAGTCGCAATTGTCACCGGCTCAGCACGCGGCCTGGGCCAGGCGATGGCGATTGGACTGGCAGAAGCCGGTGCTGATGTTGCGTTAGTAGATATCCTTGATATGTCGGAAACAAAATCCCAAATCGAAAAGCTTAGGAGAAAATGCATTGCGATTACAGCCGACCTCGGCAAAAAAGAAAGTGTGGATACTATAATCAAGCAAACTGTCGAAAAGCTGGGCGGCATTGATATCCTGTTTAATAACGCGGGCATAATTCGCCGTGCTCCTTTAACGGAGTTTAGCGAAAAAGATTGGGACGAGGTTATGAATATAAATATCCGCACGTTGTTTTTTCTCAGCCAGGCCGCAGCCCGCGTGATGATTAAACAAGCAAGAGGCGGCAAAATAGTCAACACCGCTTCGCTGCTCAGCTTTCAGGGTGGTATCCTTGTGCCGTCTTATACCGCCTCGAAAAGTGCTGTTATGGGCCTGACGCGTTTGCTTGCCAATGAGCTAGCGCCGCATAAAATTAACGTTAATGCAATTGCGCCCGGCTATATGGCAACCGAAAATACCAAAGCCCTCCGCAAAGACCCCGTACGAAGCAAGGCTATACTCGAACGCATCCCAGTCGGCCGCTGGGGAAAACCCGAAGACCTTAAGGGCGTCGCCGTTTTTCTGGCTTCGTCTGCATCGGATTATATGACCGGCTATACCGTCGCTGTTGACGGCGGCTGGCTGGCAAGATAGTTTCTGGAAATGACTGAGGAGTTGCTTATGAAAATGAGAATTCCTTTATTGACGATGCTGCTGATTCTGACAATCTCCTGCAAAGCGGGCACAAAGCTGGATGACGTGCAAAACTGCGATAAAAAAGAAATCGGCCGGAAAGTCGTTGAGAATCTGCTGAGACGCGATTATATGATGTATCGTGACAAAGGACTGCATTACGCCGAAGCCTGTACGGCTGTCGGAGCACTGCGGTTTGCAGAGAACACGAAAGACAAGGAACTCGGCAAGCGTATCATTTCCCGATATGAAAAATTCCTGGAAGATGACAGCAGTTTGATTTCCCGCCAATCGCATGTTGACCACAATGTAATGGGGATTGTGCCGTTTCAAATTTACCTTTACAACAAAGATAAACGATTTCTCGAGCTGGGATTAAGCTTTGCAGACAGCCAGTGGGAAAACCCGAATGAAGACGGCCTGACATCGCAGACCCGCTGGTGGATAGACGATATGTATATGGTGGGAATGCTCCAGATGCAGGCTTATCGTGCGACAGAAGAAACAAAATACGCAGACCGGGCGGCCCTTCAAATTACGGCTTACTTAAAAAAGCTGCAGCAGCCGAACGGTTTGTTTTATCACGGCCCAGAATTTCATTATCACTGGGGACGGGGAAACGGATGGGTTGCTTCATCTTTAGCCGAGCTTTTAAAATCACTCCCTGCCGACCATAAATTGCGTCCGGAAATAATGAGTGGATACAAAAAAATGATGTCTGCACTATTGAAGTACCAATCGGATAACGGTATGTGGCGGCAGCTGATTGACTATGAGTATTCCTGGGCGGAAAGTTCCTGTACAGCAATGTTTGCATATGCTATGTCCGTTGGCGTTCGGAATAACTGGCTGGACAAAAAAGAATATGGGCCCGCAGTTGAAAAAGCCTGGAAGGCACTGTGTGCTCATGTGGACCGCGAGGGCAATGTTCGCGAGATTTGTGTCGGTACAGGACAACAGGATGATATCGAATTTTATTTGAAACGCCCGCGT
>CAYNDE010000401.1:0-1786 GCA_964395535.1 uncultured Pirellulales bacterium | reverse complement strand
GGGAAAGAGCCGAGATTGGTGTGGTCGTCTCTGAGCATAGCAAGCAGTTCCATTATTGAAATCGAAAAATCTTCTCTTCTGACCTTTTCACCAAAACCCGACTTTATTCTTGCAACACTGTAATCAAAATCTTCCCTTGGCACCCTGCTAAAAGGTCTGTAACTTATGTTCTCAATGCTTTCGACCAGATAATCGAGGTCTTCTGTTGCCTGTTTGCGGGTTAGAACCTTTAGATTCCGGGAATATGAACAGCCGCTTAATAAGATAATTGCGCAAAGTAAAACTAAGAGACTTTTCTTCATAATTACAGTTTTTATCCGATACAAAATACTTATTCAAACTTTAGAAATGGTTTTATATTTTCAGCTGTCTTTTCACCGATTCCTTTAACATTCTGCAAATCCTCGGCTTTTTTAAAAGCAGGCTTGTTCGGCCCTTCTGCAAACTGCTGTCTGAAAGAAACTATATCGGCTGCTTTTGAAGGACCTATACCAGGCAGTGCCTTCAATGCGGCCTGCTCAGCAATGTTAGGATTTATCCGCCCATCCAGCTCCGTCATATCGTCGGGGCCGGTATTAAAAAAGAAAGCAGCAGAAACAGCACCCAGAAGCACACAAAAAGTAACAGCAATCAAAAATGCAGTATCAAATCCTGATTCTTTGCCTAAATCGCTACGCTCAAATTCTTCATCCAACATATATCGCTTATCACCCCCTGATACGGCCTGACCTTAATAATCTTACCTTGTAAAGATAATTTTATGAAGTTTTCTCAGCCTTAAAAACGATTCCTTGCTTTCAAGCTCTTTCGTCAACAAACCGCTATTCTCGATATCGCATTTATCTGCGTCTGTAAGATTTGAATATATGATACTGTCAATAAAGGGTTTACTGAGCGCTATCTTATAAAACTGCTCAAGCCATTGAGCCTGAAGCGTCTGGTTCCATCGGCCGTGCCACTGCCCTGCAAGTGCCCCGTCCTTCGATGACGACGGCTCGCTGGGAACCTCAACGCCTGTTATATACATCGCTCTGCTCGCCGCAGCGAACCTGTCTAAATTTGCGGATATTTCCATCATATCCCTCACCTGCATTCCCTGCTCATTTTTGCCGAACTGCATTTGCACACCGAATGCATCAAAGCTTATACCACTCTGGAGTATCATATCAATATAGACAAGCGGCGGTATCGTATTCGGCATATTCGCATAGTATTCTCCCCAGCAGTTGCTAATCTCTATTATCTTCAATACCCTGTTGCTCACAGCTTTGATGGCCATCATAACCGCCCGTGTCATTTCGAGAACCTGTTCAAAATTAAAGCCGAAATAATTGTGCAGATTCAAGCCGCCGATTACAGACCAGGAACGAATATTATCCGAATAGCGGGCCACTATTTTTGTTACGAACTGATATGCGCTTTCCCGTATTTTCTCGAAGTCGGGTTTGCCTGTCATAAGCCAGGCTGGAAGAAAGGCGGGTGAAAAACGAATGAGCGGGCCGGCACATATAGCAAGCTTCTTCTTGCTCAAAACCTGAATACAGGCATCGATACTTGAAAAATCATAAACTTCTTTTTTCTTCTCGACCTCAGCCCACTTTATCGGCAGCATTACAAAACCGAATAACTCCATAAGTTTCTCAATATACTGTGAGTTATGTATCTGGTCGGCATCTATTCGACAACCCAGGCAGCCCCTGCTGAAACCATGACTGATGCTTTTGGCGTTAAATAAGGACTCTGCACGCTGGATAGCGAGCTTTTCTGAAAATATCATAGCCTTTCG
>CAYNDE010000400.1:0-1786 GCA_964395535.1 uncultured Pirellulales bacterium | reverse complement strand
TGGTCGTATGACGATATTTTGTTCCAAATTTTTTTTGCGAATAAACGAACGACAAAAAGACCGGCTGATGTGGTAACTACCGTCCATAAAAGCCAGAGGCCGAATTTCTGGGCCAGCTCGAAAAAGGCCATTACGACCGTCGCTAATGAAATGGTTGTGGCAACGGTGCTTGCTGAGAATTCGGTTGCGTTATTGACGCGGGCCTGTTTGCTTAAGGCTAAGGGGAGCATATCGGCGACGCCCTTTGTGTGCCTGCCGAGAAAGAAGCCGACAAGAATGTATATGATGAAAGCCAGAAGAAGGGCACTTATTACAATTGTGCTCATAGCTACTCCGTTTTGCTTTTACTGATTCGCAGCTCGACGTTTACCCTTTCTTTGAGTCCCTGTGGTATGTCTGAATATTGCCCCTTCGCTATATCGACGAGCACAGTTAATTCGGGACCGGGGTATAGTTCCACTTTCCATCCCTGCTCTGACAATGAGCTGAAAACCGCTATTTCCTCCAGAAGGTACTGACTTGAGAGCTCGATGGCTTCTTCCATAGGCAGTGACATTTTCTGATTTTTTCTTTTCTGCCTTTTCAGAAATAAAAAGGCGTCCCTCTGTACCGAGGCTTTGAAAGCCGGCAGAGTATCGTAAAGTTTGCTCAAAATGGCTCTTGATTTTTTGAACTCGTCGGCCTGGAGGCAGTCTTTCCATCTGGCCAGTTGTAATTTGTCTTCATTAAATTGCTGAAAGATGTCTTTTGTTTTGGCTATGTAATCATTGCCTGCCTCGAAAGAAGCCTTTTCCGCGGCCTCGTCGTTCAGGCTGTTAAAGATGTATTCGTTGAAACGCCTCAGATAATCACCTAAAACAATGAGGCAGTGGTCAAAGTTCTCTTCGCCCCAGGTAAGTATTGCCTTTAGCGATTTTCCATAAAAAACAGGGTTGTCAAGGCTGATGCCGATATAGCATCGCCGTTTTGCGAAAAGCTGTTCGTCAGAGACTTTAGGCGTTGTTCTGACAACGCTTATTCGCGGCAGTCCAGTGGCCTCAGAGGGTGAATCCGGCATCGGCGCACACTTCCTTAATAAAAGTAAGTTTTTCACATGTTTCGTCATAAGCAAGACTCGTACCATATAAATTATCGGTCGGCAAGTCAACAGTTGCATTATCTATGAACGGGACAACATAACCATTGTTCATAAGGTAAACCCAAAGGTTGTTCATAAGAATTTGTTTATGCAGCAGTATTGCGTCTATCTTTTCCTTATTGTGTTTGCCGTGAGTTATGAGCAGTTTCTGTTTTAAGACCTGGTCGAATGTCTCGAGCTCACGTTCGTATTTTATTCGCTCTGTTTCGAATCTTTTCCTGAGGCATTTTGCAATTTCTTTCTGTATCGAAACGGTTTTATCCCCTGGTGGATCACGGTGAATTATGAGCATTTTCTGGAAGTTTTCCTGCCAGAGAAAGCTGTAGTCAAAGGTCTCGACACCTAATATTACTTCGGGATTTCTTACAATGCCGATGATATGCGAAATTCTGTTTTTGTGCCTGGATTCCCACTTGGCGAGCTCTTCGGCAGTTACCCTCGGTGTTATGCCTTTGAGATTGTCAACCAACTGCAGGACGGTGTCCAGATAAAACGGTGCTACGCCCTGCAGGATGTTTCCGATTTTACTGTATAACTGTCCTGAAATGGGATATCTGTATGTAGGCGTCATAAAGTTGTCAATCTGCTCGGCAGTTAATATCACAGGTTCGGTTGTAAGAAATGTTTCGAGCTCTTTTACGATACCAT
>CAYNDE010000399.1:0-1792 GCA_964395535.1 uncultured Pirellulales bacterium | reverse complement strand
TCAAGCAGCCAGCCGCTGCCGCATCGGGGACATTGTGCAATAATCTGCATCTGTAAAACCCTCAAGAAGTAATAAGACTTCCGCGAAACGAAATTATTCTATTATAACTGCCCAGCCCGGCAAAGGAAAAGTTTTATCCTTGCACCCTATAATATAAAAATTCCAGCTTCTAAAACTTCCAGATAATCAAAAGGCAACTATATGCATATTGACTTATCTTTTCGATTCTGCTATCATAATAGAAAGCAAGTATATGGGGGATTATACTTAGAGATGGTCAAAAAAATACAATGCCGCGTAATTACATCTGCTGTTTTAGGCAACGATAATGTTGTCAACAATGAAATCTCAATAGAAGATAATCCCAAAGTTAACAACTTTCCAGAATCTTTCCACTCCGAAATATTTACCTATGCAAATCGTTCAGGCACGATACGAATAAATTACGATAACGGTCAAACCGTAGGGCTGCTGGACTTGCTCTTCTAAAATATAACTCAAACAGAGGCTCATACCAAATCTTTAAGATGATGCCTCAGATAGTAGCGTATCTGAGAAAGCACCAGAGCACTTAACATTACTGTAACAAAGACGTCTGGTGTTATTCCATTGATTACAACTGCCAATGCCGTTCCAACAGCAGGTGGATGTTCTACATCAAGAGCAACCATAATGAAAATCGACACTCCCGCAGCCAGAGGATAACTTATGTACAACGGCAGGCCGAAAAAGTAAAACAAAGCCGCCGAACCTATACCAACCAGATGGCCGCCGACCACGTTCCTGGTTTTAGCAGAAACCTCCTGCGGCATCGCAAAAACTATAAAAGACGTCGCCCCCATCGCACTGATTAAGACTACTCTTGTATCCCCTAACAAAAAGACAAGGATAAAAATTGCAACAACGGCCAGAAAACTCTGAAGAATATAATAAAACCAGAGCTTTTTGAATTTAACTCCGATTGAGTTTTCGTCCACTCTGTCAGCTGAATTCCCGGCCATTTTTTTATCCCCCATTATAACCTTAATCAAAAACAGGCTGAATTAAAAATGGCGAGGACTCAGTCTGATTGCTAACAACCGAATGCTTCCTCGCCTGTTTCCCAAATCCTTTTAATTTCGCAATGACCTTCCTTAGTCCAAAATATGATTTACAATAATTTTCCTCAACAGCTCATATACCGGAATCAATTATGTTTTCCGCAGCCCGGCGGGCATTATCCGCACTATCAAGCTGGCCCGATAACAAAAGCTTCTGTGCACGTTCAACAGCTCCCGCTTCCTCCGGTTTTGTTTCAATTGCCTTATTAATCAGAGCTGCCCAATCAACCTCAAAAGATACATTCATCTCGCTATCAGAAGGCGATTGCTTTTTATCCGGTCCTTGGAGTCCCGATTTCTCAACAAATCCCGGCATTTGGTCGTTGTTTACTTTCCCTATCATTAACACAAAATCCTTCTAAAAATGTTCTTCCATAGCATATTTTCGCTGATTTTTTTTAAAACTTTAATCTTTTTAACAAAATTTCAATTTTTTTTTAAAGTCAAAGCCTTTACCAAACGATAAAAACAAGCTGCCTTTTCATTCCGGGCTATAAAGTTGACGCAACCTCATAAGTTACAAATTTAAGAAACTCAATTGAGCTGACAGTCACAAGTTCTTCCCGCAACGGCCCGAAGCCTTTCCGTTTTTGCTTACTGAAATACCTTTCTATGCGATATTGAGTCCTCTTATCGGCACTGTCCCAGACCTGTTCAAGACCCCATAGCAACTGGCCGTCGGTCAAATCCAC
>CAYNDE010000398.1:0-1797 GCA_964395535.1 uncultured Pirellulales bacterium | reverse complement strand
ATAATGCCCCGATGAGTAAATATGCCAGGCAGATACTACAGGCGATGAAGCCGGTATTTGCCGACCTGGCATCGGAGATTCAGAGGTCTATAGGTTTTTATAAGAGCAGCAATCCCGAGATGAAACTCGCCAAGATAGTAGCTATGGGTGGGGGGACGAGGATGCGCGGGCTTGTGAAATATCTTCAGCAGAGCCTCCAAATGCCGATTGAGAGGACCGATTCTTTTGAGAAGCTTAAGATGGGTGAGGGTGTCTCAGCGGCGAGCTTTCATGAGAATGTATGCGATTTTGGTGTTGTTTATGGTTTGGGCCTGCAGGCTTTGGGGCTCGGCAAGATAGAAAGTAATCTTCTTCCCCGGCATATAGCACGTTCTATGTCGTGGGCGAGCAAAGCGAAATATTTTGTAGCTGCGGCGTCTTTGCTGCTTGTGGTTTCAGTGCTGGCTTTCGGGAGGATTCTTTTCGACAAAGCCAGCTACCGCGGCAAACAGCACAGCCGGGATGAGGTGGCTGATATTTTAAGGAACGCCCAACTTGCCAATGACAAGCTCCAGGAACAAGAGCAGAGGCAGCCGGGAACGCAATCAATAATGGAAAAGTGTCTCGGTCTTTTTAAGTATCGAGAGGTTATACCGGAGTTGATGCAGACGATAATTTTAGCTTTGCCGAATGAGCGGAACACTTCCGAGCAGCAACAACGGCAGCTATACCGCGCGTTTGCCGCTGGTAATGTAGAAGAGATTAAGAAGGTTGACCGCAAGGAGCGAAAGCAGATATTTATAACGAATATGTCGGTTCGTTTTGAAGCAGATATTTCGAAAGAAGAATTCGCAGTTGAGCAGAGGCGCAGGGTTAGCACGCCAAGGCCGACTTCGACTGTTAGTTCCAGGTACGACGCAGAGGAGATGTACCGCAAGTATCAGGAGGACTTGAAGAAGAGATCGGAAATGGGCGGAAAGTCATGGGAAATGACTACCAGAACTTTCGAAGCTGAAGAGGTTGGTAAACAGGAGCAGTGGGAAAACCGTGCGGGGTTTTTAGTAACTATAACCGGATACAGTCCATATAAAGACATTGAAGAACTGATGGACCCGTTCGAGGCCGGCGGTGACTATAACAGGTGGGGTTTTATAACCCGTTTGAAAAATCTTGACGTGGTGGTTGACGGTAATAGTCCTTTTAAGTTGTTTGAGAGGGCTAATCCGAAGCATTTCAGCTTAGATATACATCCTATTGATTTGGAATCAGAAATGGATACACCGCCGGTGGGAATAGGTGTTGAGTCTGAGAGGCGGATAGAAACCAAGACCAATGCCGGCAGGACGGGGCCTTTTTTTGGGCAGCCTGGCCAGACTAAGGATTTTATAACCGAGCAAATTCTGATTGACCCTATGACCAAGGAAGTAATCAGCAAACTGGCGAAGTATAATGAGGACGGGACACCGGTGATAGATGAGGTCGGCAGAAGAGTATATGAGACAAATGACTACTGGTTTGTGCTGAAGGTCAAGTTAATCTGGCTGGATGCACCGAAGGAGATAGCGACTTTGACGGCAGGGAAATAACGGCTTTTTTGTCCCCAGGTCGGTGAGTTTGGATTTTGGTGACTTAAAATGGGAATGTCAGAAATAAAAAATAGTTTAAAGAAGCTAAGTTTTTTAGGTGATTATTCTTCTCTTGTTGTGCCGGTTGTTCTGGCGGTGGTAGCAGGTCTTTTGTTTATACCCACGATACTGATGCAAAGGAATCTTAAGGCGGAGATAAGAAGTGAAAGTATCCGGGATAATGGCAGGAGAG
>CAYNDE010000397.1:0-1805 GCA_964395535.1 uncultured Pirellulales bacterium | reverse complement strand
TGCCAGTACTGATGCAGATTTATAGCCAATAGAATAACTGCGACAGCAGAGATAATCAAACACAAGCCGCAATTACAGGCGGGCGATACCGGCTCGGCCTCAGGAGCAAAAAGCCGCTTCTCAAAAAGCTTCAACAATGCAGGCAGCACAAGCAATGTCACCAATCCGCTCAATGCCATTATCGCACACAAAAATATCCCGACTGTTTTATAAGGCACAAGCGGTGCAGCCAGCAAAGGCAAAAATCCAATAGCAATAACCAGGACATTTCTGCTAATCGCCCTGGCTGGGCCGCCAAACATAACAGAAGCACTTTCTTTCCAGGAACCGAATTTCTTGTAGCTTTCCCGCGCCCTCTCGAGAAAATGTATCGCAAAATCAACAGCCATACCCAGCGTCAGCGCACTCAGCACCGCAACAGGCATATCATAATCCTTTCCCATAATGCCGATTATGCCGTAAATCATAAGTATGGTAAGTGACAGAGGTACCATACAAACGATACCCCAAAGGGCTGAGCGAAACAGAATAGACATCATAATAAAAACAACTATAAAACTGCCGAGAAAGCTCTGCAGCATACCCCAGACCATTTTTTTCTGCCATTCAACATTTATATAAGTCAGGCCCGCCCAGTTATATTTAAGCGGTATTGGCGGTTTATTTTCAGCAAAGAACTCGTCGACATTTTTCACAACTTTCTGCATATCCCTGTTGTCACCGCTTGTAAGCTGCAGCCAGATATTGCTGTGCATATAATCATAGCTAATAAAATGCCACAGATACCACGGCTTATGCCCGCCCTGAAACTGAAACAGACATTCGCCGATTATCCTTTGCGAATCTGGTATCTTGTAATTTTCCTTCTGGCCGTCGGTAAGCTCCTGATGCACCTTTTTAACAATATCAGCAACCGATGTGCTTTTGCCGATAAGGCCTGTATCTTGCAAATGTCCCTGAAGCTTCGAAATATATTTTAGAACCTCGGGCTGTTTGAAAATCTTCAGCTTTTCAGCCTCCATTTCACAAAAAGTTGAAATCTCATACCAGAGGTCCAATTCCTTATCTTCAGCCTTTGCGGTATTTTCGTCAACAATTTCTGTCATCTTCTCAATAAACTTTGCCTTCGTTTCAAATCTTAAATCTTCAGCCCGAAGCTGTTTGTCTATCTTATCTACAACTTCAAGTGCATTTGGAAATTTTGGCTCCAGCTCGACCGCCATATCAAGCAGCCCACTGCGAACTAAGTGAATGTACTCAGTTATATTGCCACCGTCGGCCTCGCCGGATTCGATAACAAGATAAGCCATATAAGTGCCGCCGAAATGACTGTTCAACACCCGGTCGGCCTGGCGAATAGGATGACTTTTCGAGAACCACTTTACGGGATTATCGTTTATATTGATTTTTGTAATTCCGTAAACAGCAGCAACCATAATCACCGCCATAATCGCCAGAATCAGCTTGGCTTTAGCATAAGTAAACAACCCGGCCCTGCGCAATATTTTCGTCAGCCAGGATTGCTTTTGTTCGTGGACGGCCTTTCTGCCGAAATTCTCAAGAGACTTTTCGCTCATCAGCATCACATAAGCCGGCACAAAGATAATAGTAAAAATCCAGGCAATCATTATACCGACAGCAACAAATATTCCGAAAACCTGCACCGGCGGAATCGGTGTCAACGCCAGAGAAGCAAAACCCGCGGCCGAGGTAAGGGATGTATAAAGCATCGGCGTAAACAAATGCCCCATAACCTCAAGTATCGTTTCTTTGCGCCCTTTTTCTCTCGTATAGAGGTCGAAAAA
>CAYNDE010000396.1:0-1825 GCA_964395535.1 uncultured Pirellulales bacterium | reverse complement strand
GTGTAAATCTGTGTTAATCCGTGTCAAAAAATATTATTTATAAACAAGTATAAATCTGTGTCCAAAATAATTTAGGAATATTTTGATGGCGTTGATGGTTTATAATAGTTTGACCAGAAAAAAGGAGGAATTCAAGCCTTTACAAAAGGGCAAAGTGGGTATTTATGTTTGCGGGCCGACGGTTTACGGCCATGCACACTTAGGACACGCAAAAAGCTATGTCAGCTTCGATATCCTCGTGCGGTACCTGCGATATCTTGGTTACGCAGTTACTTATGTTCAAAACATTACCGATGTGGGTCACCTCACCGACGATGCGGACGAGGGAGAGGACAAGGTCACCGAAGCCGCCAAGAAGGAAAAGAAACATCCGATGGCGCTGGCGGAATTCTATACTCGCAGCTACTTCGAGGATATGGACAAGCTCAATTGTGTTCGCCCCGATATAAGCCCGCGGGCGAGCGGGCATATCATCGAGCAGATAGAGCTGGTGAAGAAATTGCTGGAGAAAGGTTACGCCTACGAGGTCAATGGTTCGGTGTATTTTGACGTGTCGAAGTTTGCCGATTACGGCAAGTTGTCAGGAAGGAATGTCGAGGAGATGAAGGCTGGCGTTCGCGTGGAGGTATCGCCGGATAAAAAGAACGCAGTTGATTTTGCATTGTGGAAAAAAGCGGAGCCGAACCATATTATGCAGTGGCCGAGCCCGTGGGGAGCGGGTTATCCGGGCTGGCATCTAGAATGCTCGGTAATGAGTATGAAGTATCTCGGCCAGACAATCGATATCCACGGCGGCGGTATAGAAAATCAGTTCCCGCATCACGAATGCGAGATAGCGCAATCGGAGGCGGCTAACGGTGTGCGGTTCGTACGGTACTGGCTGCACAATAATATGGTGACGGTTGACGGACAAAAGATGGGAAAGAGCCTGGACAATTTCATCACGCTCAAGCAGGCGTTTTCCGGCGTACATGAACGACTGACAAGAAGCTACGACCCGCTCGCGGTCAGACAATTGATACTGAACAGTCACTATCGCAGCCCGCTCGATTTTTCGGACGCCGCTTTGTTCGCAGCACAAAGCGGCTACGATAAAATAAAAGAGACGGTCAAGGGGCTGCGAAAGGCAATCGAAACGGCAGCCGACGGTGAAGCCGATAACCAAATCGAGCAGCAGTTAGCAGAGCTTAAGGAAAAATTCGAGGCGGCAATGGATGACGACTTGAATACCTCGGTTGCTCTTTCGGTGATTTTCGAGCTGGTTCGCTTAACAAATCCTCTGCTCGAAAAGACCGACGTTACAAAAACAACGCTCAATGCGATTGATGATTCATTTACAAAGCTCGGCGGTGATGTTTTAGGGGTAGTAAAAGAAGAATATGCACAAGCCGGCGTCAGCGAAGAGCTGGCCGATAACCTGGTTAAGATTTTGATTGAGCATCGCGACAATGCGAGAAAAAACAAGGATTTTGCACTTTCGGATACCATAAGAGCCGAGCTGGAAAAAAACGGGATAGAGCTGAAAGATTCACCGGAGGGAACGGTGTGGAAAATAAAATGAGAATACTGGGCATTGACCCGGGACTGCAATGCTGCGGATATGCCTGTATAGAAACAGATTCCGATAAGGAAAATCTCATCGAGGCTGGTGTTCTTCGGACCAATGAGAAGGACCCGATCGAGATAAGGCTCAACAGGATAGCGGAGGACGTTGAGATTTTATTGAAGAATTTTCAGCCTGACGTGGTTGCAGTTGAAGAGCTTTACTCGCACTATGCACATCCGAGGACTGCGATATTGATGGGACACGCAAGAGGTGTTATAC
>CAYNDE010000395.1:0-1828 GCA_964395535.1 uncultured Pirellulales bacterium | reverse complement strand
TAAAACGCCGATAAAGCTCCTTAACATCAAACCTCGCCTCCACCGTAACCAAATCAAGGTCGTTCGGTTCGGAAGTTGACTGACTGTACAAATTGTCTGCGCTAATAGCAGACCTTGGTAGATAAGCCACCGCACTTAAAACATCAACCGCAGCATCCTCTACTTTCACCATCTCAGGAAGTTCATATTTAGGCCGAACGCCAACATCTCTTAAATTCGCCGGAATCTGCGGGTAGATATCCGTCCTGATATCAATTGATGATGCCATAAGCCTGTTAAAATCATCTTCCTTAGACTCATAAGGCCCAATCATACTGGGCTCTCGGTTCAGTCTATGCTCCAGCTCGCTGGCTTTTTTATTGGATATATACTCATCAATCTGAGACGGCGTAAATTCCTTGTTATCATAGATAACTTTTGTCGGGCTGAAAATTACAAACACAACTAAAAGAAACACACAAGCTACGCCCACAGCTGCAAGGACAATCTTCTCCACGTGCTCTTCAAAAAAGTTGCTTTCTCTTTTAATCATTTTATATCTCTCACGTATCGTGCCTTACTTCTTTTCCTGGGCTGCACTCCAATCCAGCGACGCTGACAATCTAAAAAATTATCTTATTTTATAAAATTCATCATCCTCTTCTTCCGTTGACTTCACCGGTTCTTTTCTCACCGGTGCAGGCCTGCTTGCTGCCGGTGTTCTGCTTTGTATCGCCTCTCTAAGCATCTCTTTTACCGATAAAGGCATCACTTCTTCATAACCTTTCCTGTTGAAAATATATTCACAGACAAGCTCCAGCTTCACTACAGCATCCTCGCCATACCTATACAGCCTGTGTTCTTCATCAGCAGGGTCTATCGCCTCATAACTACTTTTCAGAATTGTTATCTGATTGTGCCGCAAAACGCGTTCCTCTTCGTCTCCTGAGAAACCACTGAACTTATGCTCCTTAGCACTGCAGAGCTCACGGAAAAATCCCGGCAATGCCGCCGTATCTATCACAACAACAACTCTGAAATGCACAACGTCTATACCATCATCGCACATCCTTGCTGTAAAAGGCACAACCAGACCATCTTTAAGCGAAACAACATAACCGGGAGCGCCGGCTGCTCCGCCAAATCCCGTTATCCTTGTACCCGACTTCTTGTCGGCTGTCGTAAAGCTTACAGAAACAATCCGCTTTACAGGAGAGCTGAAAATACTTTCAGAAAAATGGTTAACTTTTTCCACCGTCGCAAACACATCCTCGATAATCCAGTAACCTATCTGCCAGTACCAGCAATCCTCAACTGCCGTTTCCTTTCCGGGATATTCATATCCCTGCCAAAAATCGTACCCTGCTATATCCGAAGGATTAACATAAACCGAATTCTCACGGGCAATATCTGTGCAAAGGTAATCGATTACTATCTTGTCACTTTCGCCCAGGTTTCCTTCGCCCCGCCTGACTACGTGCCCAAGCGGATTATAAACCGCAGGTTTCTTCAAGTGCTTATCCAGCTCAATCTGCGTCGGACAATCACGACCGCCGAGCCGGGTTATCATCCCTTCAACGCCCTTACGGAAATTGTTACCGAAGTCTCGGTAGATATATTGCGAAACCTCATTCGGCGGTGCCGGAAACAAATTGTTTCTTAGAAGCTGCCGCTGGCTGCTGCTCTCCGCTAAAAGTGATATCCTTTGTGCATCCTCTGCAAAAGCATCCTGAAAATCCTTCTCCTGCTCCCACTGACAAGCGGAAAGTTCTTTCTGTTCTAAATATGACTCAACTCTCCTGCCATTATCCCGGATACTTTCACTTCTTATCTCCGCCTTAAGATTCCT
>CAYNDE010000394.1:0-1829 GCA_964395535.1 uncultured Pirellulales bacterium | reverse complement strand
GCTATGTCTATCATTCGCTTCAGAAACGTCGTAAAGGATACTCGCGATATGTTGTTCATATTCTGCGGCCTCGCCATAGGTATGGCCGCCGGTACTCAGGCTTACACTATCGCCGTAGCCGGAACCATTTCAGTATCCCTGATTTTCCTATATCTGCATATCAGCAAATTTGGTATGCATAAACCGCACAACGGCTTTCTGAGATTTACAATCCCAACCCACATCGGCCCCAATCATCCGCTTACAGTAATCCTGAAACGATTCTGCAGCAGCTTTACTTTAATCTCTGCTCAGGATGCCGGCTTCGGAAGCAACGAAGTGGAATATGCCTACCAGCTAATGATTCGAAACGCTGACAGAAACGACCAGATGCTCACCGAGCTGGAAAAATTACAGGGAGTTACAAATCTGAGCCTGACAATGCAGGAGGTGTTGCTTGAGGTCTGATAAACTTATGAAAAGTATAAATAATCATAGAAAAGGAAGTCTGCGTTTACATATCATACCAGTCATTGTGTGGCTGGTAGCTTTAGGCGCAGTTATAATTCTCTTTCAAAATCGCACCCAACGGTTTGAAAGTATAGGTCTTGTTGAGGGTGAGGAAAGACGAATTGCCGCTACAGTCCCAGGCAGAATAACATCTGTACCCGTTCATCTTTTTGACAAAGTTAACGAAGGCGACGTCGTTGTTGTTGTTGACACGGTGCTCAATCCTAAAAGCCTCGAAATAGAACTCGAAACAAGAAAGGAGGTTCTGCTTGCAACAATACGACAGCTTCAGGCTGAATTGATTGCTACAAGAGACAGATTAATGTCTGAAGAAGCTGAACGACAGAATGATTTAGAGCTGGCTACAAGAAGATATGCAGCCGATGTAGAGGATGCCAAACTTCAAGTCGTTGAACTAAAAGCAACAATCGCTCCCGATAAAGTAAGATTAAAAGAACTTGATTTGAATATCAAAATCTTAACTGTATCATCGGCTCCGATACAAAACCAGGAAAAAATAACACAACACTACGAAATTGAAAGATTGAAAACTCAGTCTGAAACACTTGCAAAGCAAATTGAAGAAAATGAGAAACTGCTTGCACAGGCAGAGGAAAATCTGCAGCAGGCTAATGAAAGACTGCAGGTCATTCTGAAAAAACAGCCTATCAATCCTTCAATAGAGCTTGCACTACAGCCAATAAGAGAAGAAATAAAGGTAGAGGAACAGACTATTCTTGAGTTAATGAGAAACCGACCGGCTCTTGAAATAACATCACCGTTCAACGGCACTGTGAGCAGAATCAGGCGCCGCGTTGGCGAGATAATACTGGCGCAAGACCCGATTCTGAATATAGTCGAATCCGAACCCAGGGTAATTGTTGCATACATACGCGAGCCCGGCATAAGCCAGGTTAAAGAAAATATGAAGGTAAAGGTTCTTAAAAGAAGCTACCCTATGCAACAGGCCAATTCCTATGTCGCTTATATGGGGCCGGGGCTCGAAGAATTGCCCCCACAGCTATGGGCAAATACGACCACACCCCAATGGGGAAGACCGGTTCTGATACCGATACCAGCCGGTATGGAGCTTATCCCCGGTGAAACCGTTGGAATCAGCGGCCTGTAATCTAAAAATAAATTCGACACTACTTTAAGTATTATTCTTAGAAGCACATACGAAGAAAGGAACATTATGAATACAAACAAAAGCCCGGAATGGAAGTTCAAAGCTATGAGTTCGAGAATACTTCTGATTTCACTGACACTTATTGTTGTTTTAACCTCTTCTGTTGTCCGTGCGGATTTGGTTCATCGATACAGTTTCGATTCGGATGCCA
>CAYNDE010000393.1:0-1830 GCA_964395535.1 uncultured Pirellulales bacterium | reverse complement strand
TCCTCAAGATCATTAGGATAATCATCTACTTTTCTTCTCCTGTCTGTGGAAAGATCAGGATACCCTCGTTGATCCACACCGTCACGCCAGAAATAATCGATGCTCGCTTCAGGACGCAAATGAATAACGTTGTTTAACTGTCCTATATTTTCAAAGCCCGGCAGCCCAGACCGAATGGTGTAATCCAAGTCCGGAGGAAGAGAGATTTTATCGCGATACGCTACTATAGCCTTTGCAAGGTCATAGTTAGCCGTTAAGCTTGTATGAGTAGATACCCAGGGTAGCTGTGCCAAAACAAACCAAGGTGCGGTATTGATATTAACCCGGCCTTTTATCCGAGTTTCATTAATGCTATGGCCATGATTGTCAGGGTCCATAACGGTTAAGAAATTACATAATCTTTGAACATCTGGGGTGGTCAAATCGAGCTTTACGCCGATTCCGACCCTTTCGCCCAGCGTATTAAATTCATCATATTCCTTGTCTAACTTTTGAATTCTCTGCGTCCAGTCAGGCACCTCATAATAGGTACTTTTTTTGAATATAAAGCCGAGCTCGCCTATGTTATTGAGACGGTTATGATTGCTTTGTAAGGGGGGCAAACCCGTAGGCCAACCGAAGTTATTACTATGTCCGAGAGTTTGAACAAGTGCGCTAATATCAGTACGGTCATAATTCCATAGTCTCTTCAATCTTCCCATAGAGGAAAGGTCCCTTTGAAAGCTGTGAGTTCTAAGGACGAGGTCTGCATCATTAACATCGAATAACCAGACCGGAATTGTATTAGCATCGAGTTCTCCAGTAGGCCCGAGAAGGTCAACAATAATATAACGGCCCTGGTCTTTAACGTACCTTTCAATCCAGATGAAACTGCCGGGTGTGAAAACATCAGGGAAATTTACATCAATTCGTCTTACAACGGAATTAGGTTCGACGAACCAAGTCGTAAAAGACCAGGGAGGTTTGCCATTATCGATTATTACATCATTATCATCTATTGTAGCCGGATTACCATCAATGTCATTTACACCTGCGATTCGCCAGTAAAATGTTGTTCCCAAAGGCTCCATTGGATCTGTTCCATCTTCATCCCACGGATCTAAATCACAGGGATCAAATAAATGTCCCGTTGTCCTTCCCATCCAAACATTATTCGGGTCATCAAGAGCAGTTGCATTAGCTACAGAATCCTCGTCTGTTCCAAAAAAGACATCAAAAGCATTGGCAACAATCCAACTTCCGTTTGGGTCTCTGCCCCATATATCGCACCATCGGAGAATGACGTTAGGGTCGACACCTCTTGCCCCATCGTCGGGGCTGTCCGACCATTCCACAAGCTCAGAAAGCGGTGCGCAGGGGTCCTCATAAACCGCAACATAGTATCGCCCACCCCTGCTTTGGAAGAGGTCTATGTTAACATCAATAACATCGTCGAAGGAAGGGCTGTCAATGACGAGTTTGAAGTCATGAAAATCGTCATTCTTGTTGAAATTATTGTGTATCTCAATGGCATAAGAACGGTGCAGAAAATAAGGAATATTGGGGTCATCGATATCTTTTGCCTGCTGATATGTTCTGCCGGTATTATTGGTATCTATATATGTATAACCGTAGGTAAGCTCTGATATATGTATTTCGGGCCTTTCAAAACCATAGTGTGAATTGTTATCCAAATCAAATACAGTAGTAACCTCTGTATCCGCGTCACTATAATCTTTTATATTTGCCGCGGCCTGAGCAAATTCTGCCTGCTTCCGACTGTAATCCGGGTCATCAGAGCTTAAACAGGGCAGCAGCTTATAGGCGTAAAGCCATTGAGCAGGCGGCTGA
>CAYNDE010000392.1:0-1853 GCA_964395535.1 uncultured Pirellulales bacterium | reverse complement strand
GAGCCTGTGTATGGCGTGCTTATGTGTATCAACGGCACGGGGATATGTAACAGGTGGCTTAGAGATACGGCGGCTGCCGGGTTAAGCTATAAGCAGATGGATGAGGCTGCTCAAACGGTAAGTATCGGTTCTGACGGTGTTATTGTTCTTCCCTATGGAAACGGTGCCGAAAGGACGCTTGAGAACAGGGATATCGGAGCTTCTGTTCACGGCTTGAATTTCAACAGGCACAGCCGAGAGCATCTTTTACGGGCGGGACAGGAGGGAATTGTTTTTGCAATGAAGTACGGGCTGGATATAATGAAGCAGATGAACGTCGAAACTAAAACTATTTATGCGGGCTGCGCTAATATGTTCTTAAGCGATGTTTTCTGCGAAACCTTTGCTTCAGTAACCGGTGCGACAGTAGAATTGTATAATACCGACGGCGCTCAGGGTGCCGCAAGAGGAGCAGGTATAGGAGCAGGAATGTACAAGGATTACGAAGAAGCTTTTGTGGGATTTGAATGCGTTAAAAAAATTGAACCAGACGTAAGGATGCAGCCGGCTTATGAAAATGCTTACGAAAACTGGCGAAGTAAATTAGAGAATATTTTAAGTAGGAGTTGATAGCTATGGCAAAAGGTAAATCACTTCACAGTATATGCAGATGGACGTTTAATCCGGGCAAGGGCGGATTTGTACCCGGCGACCAGAGACCCGAATGGGGCGGAAAATTCGGCACGCCGGAGATGATTAAGCTGGTAAAAGAGAAAATCGCTCCCCGGCTGCCCGGCAATGTCGAACTGGGAATAGAGATGCATTACGACGCGGAAGTGGATGACACGAACGCAGCGGATGTAGCTGATGCTTTGGTTGATACAGGCTTGTATCTGGCGATGATTACTCCCGGCGCTCACTGCCACTATGCGTACGGCGGGATAGCATCGCTGGACCCGCAGGAGAGAAAAAGTGCAGAAGGCCTGGGGACAAGAACGGTCGATTTAGCTTATGGGCCTTTGAAGAAGGCGTGGCACCCGGAAAAAGCACCGGCTCTTGTCATCTGGAACGGCTCTTTCGGTTATGATGTCGCCACGATTGGAATTAAGCAAATGTATCAAAACCTTAAAGAAAGTGTTGCGGAATTGTGCAAATATGAACAGAAAAAAGGCGGCAATCTCTATATAGCGTTTGAACCAAAGCCGAACGAAGGACACCCGGCAATGCTGATACCAACAGTCGCAAGTGCACTGTTGTTCTGGAGAAGAATTGAGGAGGAATTCGGCGTTTCCAGAGAAAAGAAAGGCGTAAACAAGGAGTTTGGTCACTCAGAAATGATAGGGCTGGACCACGTTTACGATTCGGTTGAAGAGCTCGATAACGATATGATGGTCCATATGCACCTGAACAGCCAGGGCTATAACGATGGTATTATTCTCGGCGGGCCGGGAAAATTCGATATCGACCACGGCACAAGAGTAAATGGTATGAACGTCGCGATAGCAGGCCTTGTTCAGCAGGCAGGTTACAGCCGCTGGTTCGGACACGATATGCAGCCGAGGGCTTATGATAATGAAAATCAGGCGATTGAAAGAGTTATAAGAAGCGTCTTAAGCTGGGAAGCCTGTAAAAAGGCCGCCGAACAACTTGACAATAATAAACTGATGAAACATCTGGCAGAAAGAGATACCGCCGCAGCGGAAGATATGATGCGTTCCGCCGTCGTTGCAGCCAATAAATTCTTCGATGAAATGTATAGTTAGGAAAGTTCGCTCAGGGCAGAATAGCTTTAATCTTCCAGGTTACTTTTCCTTTCAATGGGTCGTTATCCAGAACGAACTTACCGTTCTTTTTAGTCAGAGACAGGCTGTGCA
>CAYNDE010000391.1:0-1856 GCA_964395535.1 uncultured Pirellulales bacterium | reverse complement strand
ACGATAAGTCCCTATATGCAGTCATTGTTATCTGCCTGAAGGAAAATGCCGCTGACATTCAAAAGCTTCTGCGTTCCGCTGAATTTGCCCCGGTAACTTTTGAAAAAATGACTGGAACCGCAGCACAGATAATACAGCAGCAAACTGAAAGGCTTGGCGAGATAGAAACGGCACTATCTAAAGAAAGAAAAAAAGCAGCCGACCTGGCCGGCGAACAATTCAAGCTCAAAATCCTGTTCGACCACTACCAGAACCTGCTCACAAGGGAACAGACAAGGGCACTCGCACCCATTACAACATCTACAATCCTGCTCGAAGGCTGGGTGAAAGAAAAAGATTATCCCGCTTTAGAGAGCATCGTATCAAGCTTTAATGCTTCGACGGTCAGCAGGATTAAGCCGCGCGAAGATGAAGAAATTCCCGTCGAGATAGAAAACAAACCGCTCATCAGGCCTTTCGAGGTAATCACCCGGCTGTACGGTATGCCGCAGCACCTGAATGTTGACCCGACCGTTTTTCTTGCACCCTTTTTCGCCGTCTTTTTCGGAATGTGCCTTGCCGACGCCGGTTATGGCCTGATGATGATTGTCATCGCAATCTTCTTTCTCAAAAAAATTCAGGGTGACAAGAAGCTGATGCTGATGTTGGCAATATGCGCTGTTGCAACTGTTGTTGTGGGTGCATTAACCGGCGGCTGGTTCGGCGACGCTATCGAGAAATTTTTCCCCGCCCTGCTGCCTTTAAGAAAAAAGATGATGTGGTTCGACCCGTTCAAAGACCCGATGAAGTTCTTTATATTAGCTATAGGCCTGGGCTATTTTCAAATCCTCACAGGCCTTTTCATCGCTTTCGTGCACAATCTCAAACAAAAACAATTCATTGCCGCCGTTTGCGACCAGCTGACCTGGCTTGTTATGCTGAACTCACTTGTTATATTCGGAGCAAGCAAGGCAGGTGTTGTTCCCCAAAAAATCGGCACCATCTTCGGCTACACGGCACTTATCCCTGCTGTCACAATCTTCATCTTCAGCCACCGCGAAGGCGGCGTGGGCGCTCGTCTGGGTATGGGCTTCTACAATCTTTTCAGCTCCATATTTTATCTCGGCGACGTGCTAAGCTACCTGCGATTGATGGCGCTCGGAATGGTCGGTGCAGGCCTTGCTATGGCGATTAACGTAATCGCAAAAATAGCGCGTGAAATCCCGGCTGTTGGATTAATAGTTATGATACTGATACTTGTCGGCGGACATATTTTCAACCTGCTGCTGGCAATTCTCAGCGCTTTCGTGCATACTCTTCGATTGCAGTACGTTGAGTTTTTCCCGAAGTTTTTAATCGGCGGCGGAAGAGAATTCAAACCGCTGTCGAAAGAATATAAATACACTTACGTCAAAAAAACTTAAAAGTATTTTTTAAGAAAGAGAGGTTACAGCTATGGAGTACGGAATGGCATTGGCATTATTGGGTGCCGGATTAGCCGCATTTCTCGCGGGAGTCGGTTCTGCATTCGGAATCAGTATTGCCGGCAGAAGTGCCACAGGAGTTTTGAGCGAGAAACCCGAAAGATATGGCCAGATGTTCATTATGGTCGTCCTGCCGGGCACGCAGGGTTTTTACGGCTTTTTAGGGGCTTTCATCGTTATGCTGAAGCTCAATTTCTTCGGCGGAGGCCTCAGTGAGCAAGTAAGCTTTACGCTCGGCCTGCAGATACTCGTCGCGTGTCTGCCCGTCGCAATCGCAGGACTTTTTAGTGCTATTCAGCAGGGCAAGGTCTGCGCAGGAGGTATCCTGATGGCGGCGAACAGACCGGAAATGGCCTTCAAAGCAGGCGTCGTCTATGCCGTTATGGTCGAAAT
>CAYNDE010000390.1:0-1856 GCA_964395535.1 uncultured Pirellulales bacterium | reverse complement strand
AATTGAGAACCTTTTCGACGAGGACATCTGGGTGCCGGAGTTCAACCGCGGTGGGGTTCCGAACTCCCTGCGCAATGGCCCGGGCAGGACTTTCTATCTTGGTCTCAAGATAAACTTCTGAGAGCCGTGTACCATCTTTTTTCCTTTGTCATGGTTCGCCCTCTTGTTTTCTCACGAAAACAGTGAAGAAGGTGTAACATCTTGACATTGGCTTTTGGCATTTCGAATTTGCCTAAGATATGCTTCGCAAATCCGCGTCAATCACGATCTTTAGAGCTTGATTAATAAAGTCACTTGCAGTACGATAGATGTTTAAATATAGGACGTCAGCCGGTTTGCAGAATTAGAGAAAAGCTAATAGAAGGGCAGCAAAAATATGGTTGACCCGGGAATAGTCCTGCAACAAATTGTAGTCGAAACCGGCGACGTCAAGCCGGGTTACCTCGGCCTGCCGGAAAGCTTTTATCGGCCGGTTAATTAAAGCAAACGTTCGCCGAATATAAATTAAGGAGAATAGATGATGAAGGCAAATTCAATATTTCTAATCCTGTTTGCAATTACGCTTATTGTCCCTGCCTGTTTTGCCCAGGACGATATTTCAGCAAAGCTGACACCAGCTGCCATAGATGCAAGGATAGCGGAAATCCGGATGGGCGACATTACAGTAAAGACCGAACCGGGTGCTGATGTTGAAGTCCGGCAGGTTCGACACGAATTCTTATTCGGCACTGCGATTGGAAACCAGCTTGCGGAAAGAGCCGCAGGCGCAATGTCACCGGAAGACAGAAAAATGTTTCTGAAAGTCCTTTCAGAGAACTTCAACTATGCTGTTCACGAAAACGCCCTTAAGTGGTATGACTGCGAATGGCAGCAAGGCAATGTTGACTATTACAGGGCCGACAGAATATGGGAAATCTGTCAGGATTATAACATACCAATGCGGGGCCACTGTATCTTCTGGGCCAAAGACAAATACGCTATGTCCTGGCTGAAAGAGCTGGATAACGAGCGGCTTCGCGCAGCTATCAAACGTCGTGCCATTGACGTCACAAAGCATTTTAAAGGTCGTATTGAAGAATTTGACCTGAACAATGAAATGATTAACGGTGATTTTTTCCGTCGTCGCCTCGGTTACGGCATCGTCAATGAGATGGCCTGGATGGCCAAGGCCGGAAATCCGGATATCACTCTCTACGTTAATGATTATGGCGTACTTGTTGAGAACGGTTATAATGCCAACACTTATATAACGCAAATCGAAAACCTTCTCGCAAATGGTGTTCCCATCGGTGGTATTGGTTGTCAGGCCCACTTTGTTACTTCCGACAAAAATGACTCTACCGGCAGAGCTGCTACTACCTCAGAGCATGTTCAAAAGACCCTCGATAAGCTCGCAAAGTTCAATCTGCCGATTAAAATAACAGAATGTCTTTTCGTCGCTGACACTGAAGAGGGCAAGGCCGAAGAGCTTCGCAGGTTCTTTCCGATTTGCTTCGCCCATCCCAGCGTTGAAGCCATTATAATGTGGGGATTTTGGGAGCAGGGGCACTGGCAGCCGCAAACCGCAATGTGGAAGAAGGACTGGACACCTACTCCGCAGGCCGAAGCTTATCGCGACCTCGTTTTTAACAAGTGGTGGACTAAAGCCTCCGGCAAAGCCGATGATGACGGCATATATAAAACACGTGCATTTTACGGTGACTATATAATCACCTCAAACGGAGAGACCAAAAAGGCAGCTCTCAGTAAGAGCAAAAAATCGCTTCAGCTATGTTTCGAATAATGAAAATTTCATATTAAGTCCTTTATATGTAGGTCCATCGGAAAGCTTTTATCAGCCGGCTGCAACCAGGCCC
>CAYNDE010000389.1:0-1868 GCA_964395535.1 uncultured Pirellulales bacterium | reverse complement strand
AGCAAACTTATCTATAAAAACAACAGGACGGTGCCTTTCAAGCTCATTGAGCATCGCAAAGAACTGATTAAAAGTTGCATCGAAGCTAATATAAATCTGACTCTCGGATATATGCTTGCAATCGGGTATCGGCTGATTTACCTTTGATTTGATACTGAGCCCCGTTACTTTCAATCTGTCGGCGATCTGGCTGATATCAAATGTCAAATTGGCAGAGTCTTCAAAATCGATTACGAAGTCACCGGCACTTTCGTGTAAATCTTCAATTCTTTCTTTCATATTTCGCTGATTCTGAACCTGCGCTGCCTGTTGTGCATCATTAAGTTCTTTTTTCATCCGAGCGAGTTGTGTTTGTATCTTTTTCTTTGCTTTATTCTGCGGAGCTAAAACGGCAAGGTATACAAATAGAAACAAGATAAAGCATCCTGCCAAAATCATAAACATATTTGTCATATACTTTTTATGAATCTGCTTCATAGAACCACCATCACATTATCGGTTTGAAAACCAGATACATCTCGTAAGAAACAACGTCCCTGTCATCCACTTTATCGAACTCCTGGGCCACTCTTATTTCCTCAAGCTTAGAGCTGAGTAACTCATCGCACAGGAGACTGTCCCTAAAGTCACGCACTTTTTCGTCGTAATTATCCTGCAGATCACCCATCAGAGACATGCGGAGAATTCTTACAGGTATAGTAACCATAACCATTTTTTCGGGGTCATCTTCTTTGGGTATTTTAACCTTTCTGCTCTCCTTTTTGACCTCTATTCTCGTCATTACCATAGAGGTCGGCATATTTTTAACGACAGTCTCGAGTATAACGGTCCATTGAATACGACTTCCGATAACGGAAGAGACCTCAGATAAACTGTCATGCAAGTCACGTTCCTGCTGTTTAAGTGATTTTGCCACTCTTAAGGCGTGCTCAATCTCATCGCTGCTGATTTTTTTCTCGAAGCTGGCAACATTACTTTTTTCCACTGCTATAACAATCTTATTGTTCAAATAGCTGCCCAGCATTGCTATTACAAACCCCAAGGGTACTATGATAGTAATAGCCACAAAAGCCATTCCTGTGAGACCGCTTTTAACCGGAACACCGCGTCCTTTTAGTAAGTCTATGTTGAACATCATTTTTTCCTTATCAAATCGTCCTCATAGCAAGACCGGCAGCAACTACCATTGCAGGACCCTTTTGGTGCAGGATTTTTTCACATTGAGCTCCTGCCTGACAGGGTATTTTTTCGAACGGATTCCACAATGTTACTTCTGCTTTGACTTTTCTACTCAACAACTCGGTAAAACCTTCAACCAGGACAAAGCCGCCACAGACATAGATACGTTCAACATCACTTTTCTGGTTAGCGGCATAATATCTAAGTGTTTCAGAGACATCATCAATCAATTCCTGACCTGCCCGTTCCAGGCTATTGTGCTTTTGTAATTCTCTGTTACCTTTGCTTTCCGGGCCGAATAATTTTTGGCTCACGTGTTCTGGTTCGATACCTTCCTCGGCGGCAATTTTCCGAATAATATTATTGCCTGCATAAGCAATATCTCTGATGAACGGCAGATTATCATCGCCAAGGATAGCAAGTGTTGTATATAAGCTGCCGACATTCAAGACAGCGAGAGTTTTTCCTATCTGGTCCTTTTCACATTCTTTAAGGCAATTAAGAATTGCGAGTCCATCCACATCCACCAAAACACTTTTCAGTGAAGCCTGACTGGCCAGTTTACTCTTTCTATTCACAAGTTTTTCCGTAGCGGCCACCAAAATGCCCTGGGTAAAATTCTGACCGTCAGGCACCAGATGGTAATCCACAACACTTTCATTAACATTAAAGGGACAAACCTGTGAAGC